>NZ_JBVJVK010000010.1:170829-218238 GCF_055603705.1 Actinosynnema sp. NPDC037264
TATCCTCGATGGTAGGGTCGCCCGTTCCTCTTTCTCCGCGGGCCACAGACCTGGCAAGGGCGACCTACTGACCTCCGCGTTCAAGGCGAGGCCCCCCCCCCCCCCCCCCCCCCCCCCAGGGCACGGCGACGTCGCCACCGCCGGCCTGGACCGGGTGGACCACCCGATGCTGAGCGCCGCCGTCGTCGAGCCGGACTCCGGCGGGGTCGTCCTCACCGGCCGGCTCTCGACCGGTGTGCAGCGGTGGGTCGCCGATCACGACGTGCTCGGCACAATCCTGTTGCCGGGCACCGGTTTCGTGGAGCTGGCGCTGTGCGCCGGGCAGCACGTCGGCAGCGGGCACGTGGACGAGCTGACCCTCGAAGTGCCGCTCGCGCTGCACGTCGGCGTCACCCTGCGCGTGGTCGTGGGTCCGGCCGAGGACGACGGCACGCGTGCGGTGCGGGTGTACTCGCGCGCTGAAGGAGACGACGTGCCGTGGGTGCGGCACGCGACCGGCGTGCTCGGCCCGGTGGCCGACCCGCCGACGGCCGAGCTGGTCGAGTGGCCGCCGCCGGGCGCCGCCGAGGTGCCGGTGGACGACGCCTACCGGTGGCTGGTCGACCGCGGTTACGCCTACGGCCCGGCGTTCCAGGGCCTGCGGCGCGCGTGGCGGCGCGATGACGACGTGTTCGCCGAGGTTTCGCTGCCCGAGGAGGCCAGGCGCGACGCCGGCCGGTTCGGGCTGCACCCGGCGCTGCTCGACGCCGCGATGCACGCCGACCTGCTGGACGCGGAGGGCGGCGCGGCGGGCGCGACGCTGCTGCCGTTCTCGTGGAACGGCGTGTCGCTGCACGCGTCGGGCGCGACCGACCTGCGGGTGCGGCTGCGGCGGCTGCGTGGCGAGGAGGTCACCGGGATCACCGTCGCGGACGGCTCCGGCAACCCCGTCCTGTCGGTGCGCTCGCTGGTCAGCCGCCCCGTCACGGCCGGCGAGCTCGGCCGGGCCGCGGCGTCGTCCGGTTCGCTGTGGCGGGTCGACTGGAGCCGGGTCGGCGTGCGGACGGGCGTTCCGACGCCGGCGCACGACGTCCTCGTGGTCACGCCCAAGGACGGCGAGGTGCCTGAGGCGACCCGGGCGGTCGTCGTCGAGGTCCTCGACGGGCTGCGGACGTGGCTGGCCGACGACCGCAACACCTCCTCGACGCTCGTCGTCCGCACCACGCGGGCCGTCGCGACCTCGGATGACGACGCCGTCGACGTGACGCAGGCCCCGGTCTGGGGTCTGGTGCGCGCCGCCCAGGCCGAACACCCGGGCCGGGTCGTGCTCGTGGACGACGACGGCACGGCGTCGGCCGAGCTGGTGGCTTCCGCGGTGGCGCTGGGCGAGCCGGAGATCGCCTTGCGGGCGGGTGAGGCGCTGGTGCCGAGGCTCGTCGCCGCGGCGCCCGCGACCGCCGACCTCTCCGCCGCCTGGCAGGGCTCGGTGCTCGTCACCGGCGGCCTCACCGGGCTGGGCGCGATCCTCGCCCGGCACCTCGTCACCGAGCACGGCGCGCGGCGGCTCGTGCTCACCGGCCGTCGCGGCGCCGAGACGCCGGGCGTCGACGGGCTGAGGGCCGAGCTGACCGGGCTCGGCGCGGACGTGCGGGTCGAGGCGTGCGACGTCACCGACCGCGCCGCCGTCGCCGCGCTGCTCGACCGGATCACCGCGGATCACCCGCTGACCGCCGTCGTGCACGCGGCGGGCGTGGCCGACAACGCGCTGGTCGGCGACCTGACCGCGGCGCGGACGGACGCCGTGCTGCGGCCCAAGGTGGACGGCGCGTGGCACCTGCACGAGCTGACCCGCGACCTGAAGGCGTTCGTGCTGCTCTCCTCGGCGGGCGGCACCGTGCTGGCCGCCGGGCAGGGCAACTACGCCGCCGCCAACGTGTTCCTGGACGCCCTGGCGGCCCACCGCGCGGCGGCCGGCCTGCCCGCCGCCTCCCTCGGGTTCGGCATGTGGGCGGTCGACACCGGTCTGGGCGGTCCGCTCGCGGACGCCGACCTCGACCGGATGGCCCGGCTCGGCACGCCCGCGATGGCCGTCGAGGACGCCCTCGCGCTGTTCGACAGCGCCCTCGCGACCGGTGACCCGGTGGTGACGCCGATGCCGGTCGACCGGGCGGCGTTGCGCGCGAGGTCCGACGAGCTGCCCGCGTTGCTGCGCGGCCTGGCCGGTCGGCCGGTGCGCGCGGCCAAGGCGTCCGACGACCGGTTCGCCGGGCTGTCCGGCGCGGAGCGGCTGCGGGCCGTGCTCGACGTCGTGCGGTCCTGCGCGGCGGCCGTGCTGGGCCACGCGAGCCCCGACGCGATCGACGCCGACCGGCCGTTCCGGGACCTCGGCGTGGACTCGCTCGCGGCCGTCGAGTTGCGCAACGCGCTCACCGCGGCGACCGGCGTGCGGCTGCCCGCGACGCTGGTGTTCGACCACCCGACGGCCCGTGCCGTCGCGGCGCTGATCGACGGCTCCCTCACGACCACCACCGCCGTCGCGCCGCCGCCGGTCACCACGTCCGCCGTCGCGGACGACCCCGTCGTGATCGTCGGCATCAGCTGCCGCTTCCCCGGCGGCGTGCGCGACGCCGAGGACCTGTGGCGGCTGGTGGCCGAGGGCCGGGACGCGGTCGGCGGCTTCCCCACCGACCGCGGCTGGGACGTGGACGGCATCTTCGACCCGGAACCGGGCCGACCGGGCCGCACGTACGTCCGCGAGGGCGGCTTCCTGCACGACGCGGCGGAGTTCGACCCCGAGTTCTTCGGGATCATGCCGCGCGAGGCGCTGGCCATGGACCCGCAGCAGCGGCTGCTGTTGCAGGGCTCGTGGGAGGCGTTGGAGGACGCCGGGATCGACCCGACCACGCTGCGCGGCAGCCGGACCGGCGTGTACGTCGGCGTCATGTACGGCGACTACGGCAGCCGTCCCGGCGAGGTGCCCGAGGACCTGGCCGGGTACCTCGGCAACGGCAGCGCGGGCAGCATCGCGTCCGGCCGCGTCTCCTACACCCTCGGGCTGGAAGGGCCCGCCGTCACCGTCGACACGGCGTGCTCCTCGTCGTTGGTCGCGCTGCACATGGCGGTCCAGGCGCTGCGCCAGGGCGAGATCGGGATGGCCATCGCGGGCGGCGTCACGGTGATGCCGACCCCGGACATCTTCGTGGACTTCAGCCGCCAGCGCGGGCTGTCGGCCGACGGCCGGTGCAAGGCGTTCGCCGGCGCGGCCGACGGCACCGGCTGGGCCGAGGGCATGGGCCTGCTCGTGGTGGAGCGGCTGTCCGACGCCCGCCGCAACGGCCACCGGGTGCTCGCGGTCGTGCGCGGGTCGGCGATCAACCAGGACGGCGCGTCCAACGGGTTGACCGCGCCCAACGGCCCCTCGCAGCAACGGGTGATCCGGCAGGCGCTGGCGAGCGCCGGTCTGTCCACATCGGACGTCGACGCGGTCGAGGGCCACGGCACCGGCACCCGGCTCGGCGACCCGATCGAGGCGCAGGCCCTGCTCGCCACCTACGGCCAGGACCGCGCGCCGGACCGGCCGCTGTGGCTCGGCTCGGTCAAGTCGAACATCGGCCACGCGCAGGCGGCGGCCGGTGTCAGCGGCGTGATCAAGATGGTGATGGCGCTGAGGCGGGGCGTGCTGCCCCGGACCCTGCACGTGGACGAGCCGTCGCCGCAGGTCGACTGGACCGAGGGCGACGTGCGGCTGCTGACCGAGCCGGTGGAGTGGGTCGACGCGGGACGTCCGCGCCGCGCCGCCGTGTCGTCCTTCGGGCTCAGCGGCACCAACGCGCACGTGATCCTCGAACAGGCGCCGGACGAGCCGGTGGCCGAGGAGGCCTCCGGCCGGCAGGAACCCGACGCCGGCCTCGTGCCGTTGGTGCTCTCGGCCGCGGCCGAGAACCGGTTGCCCGAGCAGGCGGCCAGGTTGAGGGCGCGCTTGGCGGCCGACCCTGACACCAGCCTGCTCGACCTCGGCTACTCCCTGGCCACCGGGCGGGCGGCGTTGAAGCACCGCGCGGTCGTGCTCGGCGCGAACCGGGACGACGTGCTGCGCGACCTCGCCGACCTGTCCGCCGGCGCGGTCGCCACCGGCGCGGTCGTCACCGGGGCAGCCGCGAGCGACGGCCTCACCGCGTTCCTGTTCTCCGGGCAGGGCGCCCAACGCGCCGGCATGGGCCGCGAACTGTACGAGGCGCACCCGGTGTTCGCCGACGCGCTGGACGAGGTGTGCGCGCACCTCGACCCGCTGCTCGGCCTCTCGCTGCGCGACCTGATGTTCGACGAGAGCAGCACCGACCTCGACCGCACGCTCTACACCCAGACCGGCCTGTTCGCGTTCGAGGTCGCCCTGTTCCGGCTGGTCGAGTCGCTGGGCGTCACGCCGGACGTGCTGCTCGGCCACTCCATCGGCGAACTGGTCGCCGCGCACGTCTCGGGCGTGCTGTCGTTGGCCGACGCCTGCGCGCTGGTCGCCGCCCGCGGCCGGCTCATGCAGGCGCTACCCGCCGGTGGTGCGATGGCCGCGGTGCGCGCGACCGAGGACCAGGTCGTGCCGCTGCTCACCGCGGGCGTCGGCATCGCCGCCCTGAACGGCCCCGAGTCCGTGGTGATCTCGGGCGTCGCCGACGAGGTCCGGGCCGTCGCCGCCCACTTCCGCGGCACGGAGTTGCGCGTGTCCCACGCCTTCCACTCGCCGCTGATGGAACCGGTGCTGGCGCGGTTCCGGGAGGTCGCCGCCGGTCTCGACTACGGCACGCCGCGGCTGCGCGTGGTGTCCAACCTGACCGGCGGGTTCGCCACCGCCGCCGACCTGGCCTCGCCCGACTACTGGGTGCGGCACATCCGCGAGGCCGTGCGGTTCGCCGACGGGGTGCGCACGCTCGCCGACGCCGGCGTCACCCGGTTCCTGGAGCTGGGTCCGGCCGGCGTGCTCACCGCGCTGGCCGACGCCTGCCTGGACGACGCGCCCGCCGTGCTGGCGCCCGCCGTCCGCAAGGACCGGCCCGAACCCGAGGCCCTGCTCACCGCGCTGGCCGGGCTCCACGTCACGGCGGGCGGCCCCGACTGGTCGGCCTACTTCGCCGGGCGCGGCGCGCGGCGCACCGACCTGCCCACGTACGCGTTCGAGCGACGGAGGTTCTGGCTCGACATGGCACCCGCGAACACCGGCGTCACCGGCGCCGGCCAGGTGGACGCCGACCACCCGCTGCTCACCGCGGTCGTGGTGGCGCCCGAGTCCGGTGGCGTCACGCTGACCGGGCGGCTGGCGCTGGACACCCACGCCTGGCTCGCCGACCACGACGTCCTCGGCACCGTGCTGCTGCCCGGCACCGGGTACGTGGAACTGGCCGTGCGCGCGGGCGAGGAGGTCGGCTGCCCGGTGGTCGAGGAGCTGACCATCGAGGCGCTGATGCCGCTGCCGCCGACCGGCGGCACCGCCGTGCAGGTCGTGGTGGAGCAGGCGGACGCGGGCGGGCGCCGGTCGTTCGCGGTGTACTCGCGGGTCGAGGACGCGCCGCCGCACGTGCGCTGGACCCGTCACGCCTCCGGGGTGCTGGCCGGACTCATGCAGGAGCACCCGACCCCCGAGGAGTTCGACGTCGGCCACCGCGAGTGGCCGCCCGCCGGCGCCGAGGTCGTCGACATCTCCGACGTCTACGACTACCTCACCAGCCAGGGCTACCACTACGGGCCGATGTTCCGCGGGCTCAAGCGGGTCTGGCGGCGCGACCGGGAGATCTTCGCCGAGGTCGCGCTCCCCGAGGACGCGCGCACCGAGGCCGCCCGGTTCCGGCTGCACCCCTCGCTGCTCGACGCCGCGCTGAGCGCCACCGACTTCCTGGGCGGGCGCAAGCCGCAGGACGTCGGCGCGTCGCAGCTGCCGTTCGCGTGGACCGGCGTCACCGTGCACACCGGGGGCATCGCGCACCTGCGGGTGCGGATCAACTGGGTCGACTCCGACGCGGGCGTCGGCTCGGACGCCGTGCGCCTGGAACTGGCCGACACCACCGGCAACCCGGTGGCGACCGTGCGGTCCCTGGTGGTCCGCGCGGTGACGCCGGACCGCGTCGCCGCTGCCGCCGCCGCCTCCACCGGCACCCGGCCGCGCGAGTCGATGTTCCGGCTCGGCTGGGTCTCGCTGCCGCTCGGCGCGGCGGGTGACGCGCCGGCCGGTCGGTGGGCGGTGCTCGGTGACGTGGACCTGCCGGGCGTGCCCGCGTTCGACGACCTGGACGCGCTCGCCGCGACCGGGCCCGAGGTCGTGTGGTTCGGGTGCCCGGCCGGTGACGGCGACGTGCCCGGTTCCGCGCGACGCGTGCTGTCCGACGTGGTGGACCTGCTCCAGCGCTGGCTCGCCGACGAGCGGTTCGACCGGTCGCGGCTGGTGGTCGTCACGCGCGGCGGGGTCGACACCGACGACGTGGACCCGGCGCAGGCCGCCGTGCACGGTTTGGTGCGCGCGGCGCAGCAGGAGCACCCCGGCCGGTTCGTGCTGGTCGACGTGCTCGACGGGCGGATCAGCCCGGCGCTGGTCGCGCTGGACGAGCCGGAGCTGTCCGTGCGCGGCAGCGACGTGCGCGTGCCGCGGCTCGCCGAGGTGTCCACGTCCGACCCGGAGCGGTCGGCGCCGTGGGACGCCGACGGCACCGTGCTGGTGACCGGCGGCACGAGCGGCCTCGGCGCGCTGGTGGCCCGCCACCTGGTGTCCGTGCACGGTGTCCGGCACCTGCTGCTCACCAGCCGCAGCGGCGCGACCGCGCCCGCCGCGGCGGCGCTGGTCGCCGAACTGGCGGAGCTGGGCGCCCGGGTCGAGGTGGCCGCGTGCGACGTGGCCGACCGCGCGGCGCTGGCCGACCTGCTGGCCGCCGTGCCCGCCGAGCACCCGTTGCGCGGTGTCGTGCACGCGGCGGGCGTCATGGACAACGCGTTGGTCGGCTCGCTGGACGCGGACCGGCTGGACCGGGTGCTGCGACCCAAGGTCGACGGCGGCTGGCACCTGCACGAGCTGACCCGTGACGCCGACCTGACCGCGTTCGTGCTGTTCTCGTCGGTGTCCGGGCTGGTGCTGGGCACGGGTCAGGCGAACTACGCCGCGGCGAACCGGTTCGTGGACGCGCTCGCGCAGCGCCGGCGCGCCGAAGGGCTGCCGGCCACCGCGCTCGCGTTCGGCCTGTGGACCACGGTGACCGGCCTGGGCGGCGGCGCCGTGGACGCGGGCGCGGAGGAGCAGCGGCTGGCGGCGCTCGGCCTGCCGCCGATGTCGTCGGCCGAGGGGCTCGTGCTGTTCGACGAGGCCGTGGCGCTGGACCAGCCGGTGCTCGTGCCCCTGCGCGTCGACGCGGCGGCGCTGGCCGCGTCGTCCGCCCCGGTCCCGGCGATGCTGCGCGAGGTCGCCAGGCGCACGACCCCGACCCGGGTCGCGGCGGCGGACCGCACGGCCGCGCCGGCCGCCAAGCCCGCCCCCGTGTCGCTGGAACAGCGGTTGGCCGGCCTGCCCGACGACGAACGCGAGCGTGTGCTGCTCGACCTCGTCCGCACGCACGTCGCGGCCGTCCGGCACGACGAGCCGGAGGCGATCGACGTCGACCGGGGCTTCACCGAGATGGGCCTGGACTCCCTGGCCGCCATCGAACTGCGCAACCGGCTCCAGACCGCGACCGGCATGCGGTTGCCCGCCACGCTCATGTTCGACTACCCGAACCCGAGCGCGCTGGCCGGTTACCTGTTCGAAGAGGTGTCGGACCTGATCCCGGCCGTGACGCCCGCGCCGACGGCCGCGCCCGTCCCGGTCGCCGCGCCCGTCCCGGCGGCGCCCGCACCGGCGGCGCCCGCACCGGCGGCGCCCGACGACGAGGCGGTCCGCCGTGCCCTCACGTCGGTCCCGGTCGACGCGCTGCGCGCCGCGGGTCTGCTCGACGTGATCCTCGCGCTGGCCGGGACGCCGGACGCGCCACCCGCTGCGGACGGCCTAGCCGCGTCGGACGGGCCGACCGACCAGAGCGATTTGATCAAGAACCTGGACGTGGACGACCTGGTGCGCGCCGCGCTCGCCGCGAGCGACGACGACTGAGAGTGAGGCTGTCCTCAGTGGACACATCGGTTGAGCGGATCGTCGAGGCGCTGCGCAAGTCCATGCTGGACAACGAGCGCCTGCGACAGCAGAACGCGCGGCTCACGGCGGCGGCCACCGAGCCGATCGCCGTGGTCGGCATGGCGTGCCGCTACCCGGGCGGCGTGACGTCCCCGGACGAGCTGTGGCGCCTGGTCGACGAGGGCCGGGACGGGGTGACCGGGTTCCCCACCGACCGCGGGTGGGACCTGGACGGCCTGTACGACCCGGAGCCGGGCGCACCGGGCCGCAGCATCGCGCGGGAGGGCGGGTTCCTGCACGACGCCGCCGACTTCGACGCGGACTTCTTCGGCATCAGCCCGCGCGAGGCGATCGGCATGGACCCGCAGCAGCGGC
The DNA here is from genome assembly GCF_055603705.1 of Actinosynnema sp. NPDC037264. NCBI lineage: Bacteria > Bacillati > Actinomycetota > Actinomycetes > Pseudonocardiales > Pseudonocardiaceae > Actinosynnema > Actinosynnema sp. NPDC037264. Next base: position 179,318 of record NZ_JBVJVK010000010.1, read on the forward strand.
TGCTGCTGGAGACGTCGTGGGAGGCGATCGAGAGCGCGGGCATCGACCCGCGCTCCCTGCGGGGCAGCCGCACGGGCGTGTTCGCCGGCGTGATGTACCACGACTACGGGTTCGGCACGAGCGACGGCAGCCTGGTCACCGGGCGGGTCGCGTTCTCGCTCGGGCTCGAGGGCCCCGCCGTCACGGTCGACACCGCCTGCTCCTCGTCCCTGGTGGCGCTGCACTCGGCGGTGCAGGCGCTGCGGTCGGGGGAGTGCGGGCTCGCGCTCGCCGGCGGGGTCACGGTGATGGCGACCCCGGACATGTTCGTCTACTTCAACGTCCAGCGCGGCCTGGCCCGCGACGGTCGGTGCAAGTCGTTCTCCTCCGCCGCCGACGGCACCGGCTGCTCGGAGGGCGTCGGCGTGCTGCTGCTGGAGCGGCTGTCCGACGCCCGGCGCAACGGCCACCCGGTGCTCGCGGTGGTGCGCGGCAGTGCGGTCAACTCCGACGGCGCGTCCAGCGGGCTGACCACGCCGAACGGCCCGGCGCAGCAGCGGGTGATCAAGCAGGCGGTCGCGGCGGCCGGCCTTGCCCTGGCCGACGTGGACGTGGTCGAGGCGCACGGCACCGGGACCGTGCTGGGCGACCCGATCGAGGCGCAGGCGCTGCTGGCCACCTACGGCCGGGACCGGCCCGCCGACCGCGCGCCCCTGTGGCTCGGCTCGATCAAGTCGAACCTGGGGCACACCCAGGCCGCCGCGGGCGTCGGCGGCGTGATCAAGGTGGTCCAGGCGATGAGGCACGGAGTCCTGCCGCGCACGCTGCACGTCGACGAGCCGACGCCGCACGTGGACTGGTCCGCGGGCGCCGTCGAGCTGCTGACCGAGGCCCGGCCGTGGCCCGAGCACGGTGGCACGCGCCGGGCCGGCGTGTCGTCGTTCGGCATGAGCGGCACCAACGCGCACGTGATCCTGGAGCAGGCGCCCGCCGAGGACGTCGCCGACACCGCCGACGTCGCCGTGGAGCCGCCGCGCGCGGTGTGGCCGCTGGTCGTGTCCGCGAAGACGCCGGAAGCGCTGCGCGGGCAGGCCGCCGCCCTGCTGTCCCGGATCGACGCCCGGCCGTCCGCCCGCGTGGTCGACCTGGCGTTCTCCCAGGCGACGACGCGCACGTCGTTCGACCACCGCGCGGTGGTGCTCGCCGCGGACCTCGTCGAGGCCCGCACGGCGCTGGCCGCGGTCGTGGCCGGGCAACCCCACCCGGACGCCGTCGTGGACAGCGGCCGCCACCGCGCCCCGGCGGTGCTGTTCACCGGCCAGGGCGCGCAGCGGCTCGGCATGGGCCGTGACCTGCACGCGGCGTTCCCGGCGTTCGCCGCCGCGTTCGACGCGGTGCTCGCCGCGCTCGACCCGCACCTGGAGCGGCCCCTGCGCGAGGTCGTGTGGGGCGAGGACGCCGAGCTGCTGGACCGCACCGACTTCGCGCAGCCCGCGCTGTTCGCGTTCGAGGTCGCGCTGTACCGGCTGGTCGAGTCGTGGGGCGTGCGGCCGAGCGCGGTCGCCGGCCACTCGATCGGCGAGCTGGCCGCCGCGCACGTCGCCGGTGTGCTGTCCCTTGAGGACGCATCCACTCTGGTCTCCGCACGCGGCCGGCTCATGCGGGAACTGCCCGAGGGCGGCGCGATGGTCGCGGTGCGGGCGAGCGAGCACGACGTGCGCCCGCTGCTGACCGACGAGGTGGACATCGCCGCGGTCAACGGTCCCGACGCGGTGGTGCTCTCCGGCGTCGAGGCCGCCGTGCTGGAGCTGGCCTCCCGGTTCCCCCGGGCCAAGCGCCTGCGGGTCTCGCACGCGTTCCACTCGCCGTTGATGGCGCCGGTGCTCGCCCGGTTCCGGGAGGTCGCGGCCGGCCTGACCTACCACCCGCCGACGTTGCCGGTGGTGTCGATGACCACCGGTGCGAAGGCGGGCGCGGACGTGCTGTGCTCGCCGGAGCACTGGGTCCGGCACGTGCGCGACGCCGTGCGCTTCGACGACGCGGTGCGCGCGATGGCCGCCGACGGCGTGCGGACGTTCGTGGAGCTCGGCCCGGACACGGTCCTGTCCGCGCTGGGGGAGGAGTCCCTGGCGGACCCCGAGGTGGTGTTCCGCGCCGCCGCGCGCCGGGGCCACGACGGGCCGCGCGGTGTGCTCGCCGCGTTGGCCGCCGCCGTCGCCCGCGGCGCCGCCCCCGACTGGGCCGCGTTCTTCGCCGACAGCGGCGCCCGCCGCGTCCCGCTGCCCACCTACGCCTTCCAGCGCCGCCGCTTCTGGTCGCAGGCCGAGGTCGGGCAGGACTCCGACGCGCGGGCGCACGGGCAGCTCAGCGCCGGGCACCCGTTGCTGTCGGCCGTCGTGCCCTTGGCCGACGACGGCGTCGTGCTGACCGGTCGCCTCGACCCGCGCGGCCACCAGTGGCTCGCCGACCACGCCATCAACGGCCGCGTGCTGCTGCCCGGCACGGCGTTCGTGGAGCTGGCGCTGAGCGCGGGCGGCCACGTCGGGTGCGACGCGCTGGAGGAACTGGTCCTGACCGCGCCGCTCGTGCTCACCGGCACGTTCGCGCTCCAGGTGGTCGTGGACCCGCCGCACGAGGACGGCCACCGCCGCGTCCGCGTGTACTCGCGTCCCGCCGGTGACGCCGACGCGTCGTGGACCTCGCACGCGGACGGCGTGCTCACCGCCTCCGACGCCCGGTCCGCCTGGGAACCGCCCGCCGAGTGGCCGCCCGCCGGCGCCACCCCGGTCGAGGTGGCCGACGCGTACGAGCGGATGGCCGAGCGCGGGTACGACTACGGCCCGGCGTTCCAGGGCCTGCGGGCCGCGTGGCGGCTCGGCGACGAGGTGTTCGCCGACGTGGCGCTGCCGGAGCAGGTGCAGCGCGGCGCCGGGTTCGTGGTGCACCCCGCCCTGCTCGACGCGGCCCTGCACGCCGACGTGCTGCGCGACACCGGCGACACGCTCCTGCCGTTCACGTGGACCGGCGTGACGCCGCACGTCCACGGGGCCACCGAGCTGCGCGTTCGGTTGCGGAGGCAGGCCGACGACCTGGTGGCGGTCGACGCGGCCGACGCGGCGGGCCGGCCGGTGCTGTCGGTGGCCGCCCTGCTGTCCCGGCCGGCGGCGCGGGAGTTCGGCGGCTCGCTGTTCGGCGTCGAGTGGCGGAGCACGCTTCCTGGCGAGGTCGGCGAGCCCTTTGCGGTGCACGAGTGCGTGGTGCCGGACGCGGTGGCCGTGCCCGACGCCGTGCGCGCGGCCGTGGGCGACGTGCTCGCCGCCATCCGGTCCTGGGTCGCGGACGACCGTCCGGGCAGGCTGGTGGTGGTGACCCGCAGTGCGGTCGCGACGGCCGAGGGCGCGTCGGTGGACGTGCGCCAGGCTCCGGTGTGGGGCGTGGTGCGCGCCGCGCAGGCCGAGCACCCCGGCCGGTTCACGGTGGTGGACGTCGACCGTGCCGACGCGCCGCTCGCGGCGGCCGTGGCGACCGGTGAGCCGGAGATCGCCTTGCGGGGCGACGACGTCCTGGTGCCCCGCCTCGTCCAGACGACCGGTTCGGCCGTGCGGTGGCCCGTGGACGGCACCGTGCTGATCACCGGTGGCACCGGTGGCCTGGGCGCGCTCGTCGCCCGGTACTTGGTGGCCGAGCACGGCGTGCGGCGGCTGTTGCTGACCAGCAGGCGGGGTGCGGCGGCGCCGGGTGCGGAGGCGTTGCGGGCCGACCTCGTCCGGCTGGGCGCCGAGGTGTCGATCGAGGCGTGCGACGTGTCGGACCGGGCCGCGTTGGCGGCGTTGCTGGCCGACCACCCGCCTGCCGCCGTCGTGCACGCCGCGGGTGTTGCCGAGAACGCTTTGGTGGGTGCGATCACGGACGAGCAGGTGGACCGCACGTTGCGGGCCAAGGCCGACGCGGCGTGGCACCTGCACGAGCTGGCGGGTGACGTGGCGGCGTTCGTGCTGTTCTCGTCCGCCGGTGGTCTCGTGCTGGCGTCCGGACAGGCGGGGTACGCGGCGTCCAACGTGTTCCTGGACGCCCTCGCCGAGCACCGCCGGGCGGCCGGGTTGCCCGCCACGTCCGTCGCTTTCGGACTGTGGGCCGTGGACACCGGGCTGAGCGGTGACCTGGCCGAGGCGGACCTGGAGCGGATGCGACGGCAAGGCCTGCCGCCGTTGCCGGTGGAGGAAGGGCTCGCGCTGCTGGACGCGTCGGTGGGCGCGGACCGGGCGAGGTCCGTGGCGTTGGCGGTGGACGTCTCGGCGTTGCGCCGCCGCACCGACGAGGTGCCCGCGGTGCTGCGCGACCTGGCACGTCGTCCGGCCCGCCGCGAGCCGGTCGCGGTCGGTGGTGCGGCGCTGGTCGCGAAGCTGGCCGGGCTGACCGACGTCGAGCGGGAACGGGTGCTGCTCGACCTCGTTCGCACGCACGCGGCCGCCGTGCTGGGGCACGAGCGGACCGCCGCGGTCGCCGCCGCGAGCGGCTTCCTCGACCTCGGTTTCGACTCGCTTACCGCGTTGGAGCTGCGCAACCGGCTGGCCGAGGCCACCGGCCACCGCCTGCCGCCGACCCTGATCTTCGACCAGCCGACGCCGATCGCCTTGGCCAGGCACCTGCGTGACGAACTGGCCCCGCCAGTGGAGGAGGCTCCCGCGAGCCTCGAGGACGCCACGGCCGATGAGCTGTTCGACATCCTGGATCGGGAACTCAGCGGTTGACCGGCGGTTCGGTGGGTTCGGGCGGCTCGGTGGGTTCAGGCGGCTCGGTGGGTGAGGGCGGCTCGGGTCAGGCTCGATTTGACGGAGCGGCCCGGGTTCGGTCCGGCTCGATTTGACATGGGGCCCTTACGGGCACTCCAGGCAGGCCAAAGCCGGCAGGCCCGGCGGGGAAAAGCGTCCCGCCAGGCCTGCCGGCTTCGACCAGCCTAAAGCACCCGAACCCATGTCAAATCGGGCCTCTGCGGTGCGCTGCGGGTCCGTTGTGGATTGGGAAGTGGCCCGTGGGCGGTGGGCGGTGGTTCGTGGCCCGGGCGGTGGTTTGTGGCCCGTGGTTTGTGGCGGTGGGGTCAGCGTCGGGGAGCGAGCTCGGGGCGTTCGGCCTTCGTCACGTAGTCGGACACGTCGACCGACCGTTGCGGCTTGCGTGCCAGTGCCTCCTTGATCGGCACTTCGAGTCGGCGCTGCTTCGCCGCGTCGCGCTCTTCGCGACGTGCCGCGAACTCGGGCATGACCTCGGCGGCGAACAGCTCCAAGGCCTCGCACACGTGCTCGTGCTTGTTGGCCCCGATCTGCGCCTGGAAGATGATTTGGTCGACGCCCGCGTCCTCGTAGGCTCGGATGACGTCGGCCAGTTGCTCGGGCGTGCCGATGCCGCGGCGCAGGGCGGCGCGTTCGGCGCGGGTCTTCGGGTCCATCGAGGCGAGCGCGGCGTCGCCCAGGTCGCGCACGAACCCCAACTGGTGGCGCATCCGCTCGAAGTCCGCCGTCACGTCGGTGACACCGGGGCGGTGCTTGCCGTTCACGTAGTAGTGCATGAACGAGTAGGCGAAGAAGTAGGCGCCGTCCAGACCGCGGTCGAGGGCCACCTCTTCGTCCTGATGGCACATGAACGGCAGCACCAGCGCGAAGTTCGGGTTCACCGAGAAGCCCATCGGCAGGCACTCGTCGGAGGCCAGCGTCTCGTAGTAGGCGTCGACCCGTTCCTTGGCCTGCTCGGGGGAGATGAAGGCGAACGACAACGCGCCCATGCCGTTGCGGGCCGCGGTCTCCACGGTCTGCGGGCTGCTGCACGCCACCCACATCGGGGGGTGCGGCTTCTGCTTGGGCTTGGGCAGGACGTTGCGCGGCGGCAGGTCGAGGAACCGGCCGTTGTGCCCGGTGAACGGCGTCTCGGTGAGCAGGCGGGTGATGACCTCGACGGCTTCCTCCCACTGTTCGCGCTTGGTCTCGCGGTTGACGCCGAACGCTTCCAGCTCCAGCTGCGTGCTGCCCTGCCCGGTGCCGAAGTCGACCCGGCCGCCGGAGATGAGGTCCAACGTGGCCAGGCGTTCGGCCACCCGGACGGGGTGGTTGACGCCGGGCGGGAGCGACACGATGCCGTGCGCGAGCCGGATCCGTTCGGTGCGCGCGGCGGCGGCGGCCAGGAACACCTCGGGAGCGGACGAGTGGGAGTACTCGTCCATGAAGTGGTGCTCGGTTTCCCAGGCGTAGTCGAAACCGAGCCGGTCGGCCAGCACGATTTGGTCCAGCGACTCGTTGAGCATCCGCTCTTCGCTGTCCTCGGCCCAAGGCCGGGGAAGCTGGTGGTGATACAGGAGCCCAAATCGCATGACCATCCCCATTTCGTTCGGGAAGAAACCTGTCGTCCGCTCGCTTCGCCCCGAAGTATTCGGCCGCCCGAGGGCCACAGCAACCATTACCGCCCCGGTCTCTAGGACATTCGAACAGTTAGGGGTGACTAGGGGAGCCTCCACCGGTCCACCACACCCCACCCGCCCACAACGGCCCCGCAACCACCCACCGGTCCACCACACCCAGCCCGCCCACAACGGACCCGGAACATCCGCACCTAGGCCCGATTTGACATGGGTTCGGGTGCCATAGGCTGGTCGAAGCCGGGCAGGCTTGGCGGACGCTTTTCCCGCCAGGCCTGCCCGGCTTTGGCCTGCCTGGGGTGCCCGTAAGGGCCCCATGTCAAATCGAGCTGGCCCCAACCACCGCGCCACCCAACCCCCAACCAACCAGCCCAACCAGCCCAACCCGCCCCGCCCCAACCCAAACCCAACCCGCCCCCACAAACACTCAGGCCCCACAACTCCCCAAAGGGAAGTCGCAGGGCCTGAGCGGACGCGGCGCTGGACGGGGTGGTGCTAGTCGGCCTCTGGCAGTGCCGCCTCCAAAGGTCGACCCTTCGTCGCACGCATCGCGAACGTGAACGTCGCGGCGAGCACGAGGACGAACGCGGCACCGACCACGGCGAAGTACATCCACACCGGGCCGACCGGGAACGGCGAACCCGTCCGCGCCAGGCTGAACGACACGATCGTCGTGGGCGCGATGAGGCTGCCGAGCACGATGCCGATGAGCGCCACCAGCACGCCCTCCAGCATCGTCATCCTCATCACCTGGCCGCGGGTCGCGCCGGTCAGCCGCTGCAGACCGAACTCACGACGCCGCCTGCCGACCGACAGCGCCAACGTGTTGATCACCGAGATCGCGATGAAGCCGAGCAGGATGGTCAGGAACAGGTAGTTGATCGTGGCCATCGCGTCGAGGTAGTTCTCGAACGCCTCGTTCAGCTGCTCCCGGTTCACCACGTGGCTGCCCGGGTGAGCCGCCGTCACGGCCTCCATCGCCGTGGTCAGCTGGGCCGCGTCCGTACCGGCCGCCGGCGCCGCCACGATGTGGTTGGGCAGGCCGGACGTGGTGTGCTCGGCCAGCAACCGGGCGGGCAGGATGATCGAGGTGAAGTCCTCGTCCTCGGCGTGCAGCGCGACGACCCGCAGGCCGACCTCCTCGCCGTCACCGAGGCGCATCGTGATCGAGTCGCCCACCTTCACACCCATGGCCTGCGCGTGACCTTCATTGAGCGACACCGCGTCACCCTTGAGGTCCGCCAGCGAGCCCTGCGCGACCTTGGTCGTGGTGACCTCCTGCGCGGCGTCCGCGGTCAAGCCCTTCAGCTGCCAGCCGCCGAGGCTCTGCTGGCCCGCCCACGCGTCGGTCGGCGAGGTGATGAACCCGTTGCTCACCAGGAACTCCGACGCCTTGCCGACGCCCGGCAGGGCCCGGACCTCCTCCAGCACGGTGGGCGCGAACCCGTCCGGGCCCGACCGCAGGATCGTGTTGGCGCCGAAGCCCTCGGTGTACTTGCCGACCGTGCTCTGCTCGGTCGTGTTCACGTACAGGCTGCCGGTGCCCACGGAGACCAGCAGGATCAACGGCGTGATCACGGCGGCCACCTGAGCCGGCCGGGCCCGCGCGTTGAGCGTGGCCAGCGTGCCCGAGAACCCGGACAGCGCGCGCAGCAGCGGACCGAGGACCGCGACCATGAGCCGTGAGACGTCCGGGCCGAGCAGCAGCAACGCGATCGCCAGCAGGATCGACGACCAGGTCGCCGGTCCGGCCACGAACGGGCCGCTGACGAAGTTGAACGTGACGAAGACGAGGCCACCGGAGTAGATCACGCACAGGATCGCCAGCCCCCGCCGGACCCACCCGGCGCGGGTGCGCTGGGCGGCGAGGTCGCCGAGCGCCTCGATCGGCCGGGTCTTGGTCGCGCGCCGACCGGCCACCAGCCCCGCGCCCACGGCCGTGACCAGGGCCGTCACCACCGCGGCGACGGTGGGGATCCAGCCCAGGTGGAACGCCATCATCTTGGGCGCGATCTCCGCGTCCACGACCCGGCTGAACAGCCAGCGACCCAGCAGGACACCCGGCGCGACGGCCAGCGCGGAGGCGACCAGCGCGACCGCGATCGTCTCGCCGAGCACCATCCGCCGCAGCTGACCCGGCGTCGCGCCGACCGCGCGCATCAGGGCGAGCTCGCGGTGGCGGTTCTGCAGCGCCAGGGTGAGCGTCACCGCGATGCCCAGCAGCGACACCAGGAAGGCGACGCTGGCCAGCATCAACGAGATCAGCAGCAGGTCGTCGGACTCCAACGCGACCGGGTACTCGGCGTGACCGCGCTGGTCACCGGTCAGCACGGTCGCCTGCTTGCCCGCGAGCGCGTCGGTGATCCGCTGGGCGAGCGCCGCCGTGTCCGTGCCCGGCTCGGGCAGCACGGCGATCGCGTCGACCTTCGACGTGTCGGTCACGAACCGGCTCGCGTCCTCGGCGGTGAAGAAGACGGTCGCCGAGTTGTTCGCCCCCGGACCGCTCGCGATGCCGGCGACCTCGAACTGCTCGACACCGCCCGCGATGGACAGCGTGACCGGCTCGCCGACCTTCGCGCCGGACTGCTGCTGCGCGATCGGGTCGAGCACGACCTGGCCCGCGGTGGGCGCGGCGCCCTCGCTGAGCGAGTACGGGCGCAGCTTCGCGGTGTCCCAGTCGTGGCCCGTGGTGGCCAGCGGCGTGCCGCTCGGCGGGGTGGTGCCCAGCGGCAGGACGGGGAAGCCCCGGTCGGGCACGGCCTCGGCGACACCCGGGACGGCGGCCACGGTGTCCACCAGGCCCTCGTCGAGCCGGATGCGCTCGCTGAACGAGCCGGTGGCGCCGAACCTCTGGTCCCCGGTCACCACGACCGGCGCGGCGGCCAGCCGTTCGGCGGGGATGGCGTTGAGCACGGTGGTCTCCAGCAGACCACCCGCCGCGATCATCATCGCCGCGCACAGGAACATGCCGACGAACGTCGCCACGAACCCGGCCCAGCGGTGCCGCAGCGTCAGCAGGGCGAGGCGCAGCATCAGACACCCCCGAACGAGCTCGACCCGACGGCGTCCTTGTCGGCCCAGGCGCCGAGCATCGTCATGCGCTCGGCGACGGTCTCGGCGGTGGGGTTGCGCAGCTCGCTGTCGATCTGGCCGTCCGCGAGGAACACGACGCGGTCGGCGTAGGAAGCGGCGGACGGGTCGTGCGTGACCATGACGATGGTGTGCTGGTGGTTGCGCACGGCGTTGCGCAGCAGGGTCAGCACGCTGCGGCCGGACCGGGTGTCCAGCGCGCCGGTCGGCTCGTCGGCGAAGATCACGGCCGGGCGGGTGATGAGGGCACGTGCGACGGCGACGCGCTGCTGCTGACCACCCGACAGCTCGGTCGGCCGGTGGTGGCGGCGGTCCGCGAGACCGACCTGCGCCAGGGCGTCCTCCACCGCGGCGCGGTCCGGCTTGGTGCCGGCCAGCTGCAACGGCAGCGTCACGTTCTGCTCGGCGGTCAGCGCGGGCAGCAGGTTGAGCGACTGGAAGATGAACCCGATGCGCCGGCGGCGCAGCAGCGTCAGCTTCTTCTCGTTCAGCTTGCCCAGGTCGACGTCGTCGAGCACGACCGTGCCGGACGTGGGCTGGTCGAGCCCGGCCGCGCAGTGCAGCATCGTGCTCTTGCCCGAGCCCGACGGGCCCATGACGGCGGTGAAGGTGCCCTTCTCGAATTCGAGCGAGAGATCGGCGAGCGCGGTGACGCTGTTCGCACCTTTGCCGTAGACCTTGCGCACGGAATCCAGCCGGACAATCGCCGTGCTCGAGGATTTCTGGGTTTCCACTTCGTGACTCCTCAAAGGTTCGTCAGCGCCGTTCGTCTTGCCCCATCGCAGCTGCCAGGAACACTACGAGCGGTCGGCGCTCCGCTGGAATGGGGCGCGCCCTGAGCCGGTGGGTAGGGCTAGCCTCACCCCTGGGCGCTGGCGCTGACACCAAGACCGCCGGGGGGCTGGCCGGTCCGGCGTTCGTGCGGATTTCCCGGTTGTCGCGGCCCCGGTTCTCACGCCGGGAACAGCTCGTCGAGCTTTCCCGCCACCTCGCCGTCTAGCGGCGCTTCCAGGGCGCGCTCGGCCGAGGCCAGGTGGTCCAGGGTGCGCGGGCCGATGACCGCGCCGGTGATCCCCGGCCTGGTCAGCACCCAGGACAGCGCCACCTCGGCCGGGTCGGCGCCGAGGTCGGCGCAGAGCTTCTCGTACTCGGTGATCCGGTCGCGCCGCGTGCGCATCTCGACCTCGGCCCGGCCCTGCGCCGTCTTGACCGCCGTGCCGTCCGCGAGCTTGCGCACCGCGCCGCCCAGCAGACCGCCGTGCAGCGGCGACCACGCGAACACGCCGACGCCATAAGCGGTGGTCGCCGGGATCAGCTCGGCCTCCGCGCCGCGCCGGACCAGGTTGTACACGCACTGCTCGGACACGACGCCGAGGTTCCCGCGCCGCAGCGCGGCTTCCTGCGCCGACACCAGGTACCAGGCGGCGAAGTTGGACGTGCCGACGTAGCGGACCTTGCCCTGCCCGATCAGCACCTCCAACGCGGTCCACACCTCGTCCCACGGCGCGGTGAAGTCCATGTCGTGCAGCTGGAACAGGTCGATCCAGTCGGTGCGCAGCCGGCGCAGCGACGCGTCGCAGGAGGCGATGATGTGCCGCGCGGACAAGCCCTGGTCGTTGGGCCGGTCGCTCATCGGCTGGCACACCTTGGTGCCCAGCACCACCTTCTCCCGCCGCGCGCCGTCACGGCCGAACCACTCGCCGATCAGCTCCTCGGTGAATCCCTTGTGGACCTGCCAGCCGTAGTTGTTGGCCGTGTCGAAGAAGTTCACGCCGCGGTCGAGCGCGGCGTCCATGACCTCGAAGCCCTCTTCCCGCGTGGTGCGCACGCCGAAGTTGAGCGTGCCGAGGCACAGCCTGCTCACCTTCAGGGCCGTGCGGCCGAGCCTGACGTGCCGCACCGTCACCCCTCGTCCCAGTTCGACGCGCCGAACGTGCTGTGCAGGCACGCGATCAGGCTGCGGGCCTGCACGTTGACGTAGTGCCCGTGCCGCAGCAGGCTCACCAGCTGGTGCAGCGTCATCCAGCGGTAGTCCTCCGCCAGCTCCGGCGGCACCTCCAGGTCGACCTCGACCACGGTGTAGCGGGTCTGCGCGTTGAAGAACCGCCCGCCCTCCTCGGACAGGACCGTCTCGAACCGCACCCGGTCCGGCGGCGCGGCGAGCACCTCGTCCAGGAACGGCGGGCGCGCGGCGTCGGGCAGCGCGGAGTAGTTGCTCGGCATTCCCTGCACGGTCGGGCCCAGCTCGACCACGTCGAGGTAACCCGGTTCCACCCGCGCGTTCACCAGCACGTGCAGCACGCCGTTGATCGGCTTGGCGAGGAACGCCACCACGCCGACGTCGGTGGGCTCGATCATCGGCTGGGTCCAGCTGCGCACCTCGCGGTTGCCCGCGACCGTGTCGACGCCGACGACGTTGAAGAACAGCCCGCTCTCGTGCGAGATCCGCTCGTCCGTGCGCACCCAGTGCTCCACCTGGTCCAGCGGGATGCGCGTGGTGGCCACGTCGTGCCGGGTCCGGGCGCCGGTGATCCAGCTCAGGATCTCCCCGATCGTGTGCAGGCTGCCCTCGTCGTCGCTGCACGAGCGCAGCACGTCGAGCCGCACCGCGCCGCCCGCCGCCGAGAACGCCTCGGTCAGCCGGTCCCCGGAGAACGGCAGGCAGGACAGCACCGTGCGGGAGTCCATGTTGACCAGGTTGTCGATCTCGAACAGGTGGTGCAGCTGGCCGATGGTCAGCCAGCAGAACCCGTCGAGCAGCTCGACGTCGTCGGTGGTCTCGACGATGATGTTCCGGTTGCGCTTGCGGTAGTACCAGGAACCCTGCTCGGACTGCAGCACGTCCGCCAGCACCTGGTTGCGGCCGGTGTCGGTGAAGTAGTCCAGGTACGGCACCGGTGCGCCTTTGTGCACCCGCGTGTAGTTGCTCTTGGTCGCCTGCACGGTGGGCGACAGCTGGAGGGTGTTGCAGTTGCCCGGTTCCATCTTGGCCTGCATCAGGCAGTGCAGCACCCCGTTGAACTCCTTGACCAGGATGCCCAGGATGCCGATCTCCGGCTGGTTGATGATGGGCTGCGTCCACGCGGGCACCGCCGCGCCCTCGATTCGCACCGACAGGCCTTCGACCACGAAGAACTTGCCGCTGTCGTGGACCAGGTTCCCGGTGTCCGGGTCCGTCCGCCACCCCTTCAGGTCGCGCAGCGGGATCTTGTCGATGACGCTGCCGTCGGTGGCCAGTCTCTCGGCGAACCACTGGAGGAACTCGGGCAGCGACATCTCGGAACCGGAGTCGGCGAAGACCGACTCGGCGATGCGCACGGGTGTCGTCGCATCCGTGGTGCGCAGCAGGACGGCTTGTGCCGCCGTGGTTTCGGACACTGGGCACTTCCTGTGGCTCGTGAGCGGGCCGGCGCGGTCGATCGGGGGATCGGCGCTGGAAAGAGTCGACGGTGCCGCGTGACCGGGTAATGTGGACGGAGGATCGACGCGGTCGACCCGCTCGATCGTGTGGCCTCGGCGCGGTGGAATCAAGGCCGGCGCGGAAGCTAAGGGTGGGTCGGGGGTGCGCCCGATTTCCTTAAGGGGCGGCCGAGGGGTGGCCGGCATTCCGTAGGGGTTGAAGGGGCGGTCGACCGGCCCGCACCATGCAGGAATGCCTGACGAGCCTCTTTTCAGCAGCCCGCTGCACGTGGGGCGCCCGAACGTGGGTGATCGGTCTCGCTTGTTCGAGCTCCTCAACGAGGCACTGGACAGGCTGTGGCTGACCGACGGTCCGCTGGTCCGCGAGTTCGAGCAGCGACTGGTCGAGGTGACCGGCGCGGACCACTGCGTGGCGGTGGTCAACGCGACCGTCGGCATCCAGCTCGCCGCCAGGGCGTGCGGCATCGGGCCGGGTGACGAGGTGATCGTGCCGTCGTTCACCTGGGTCGCCACCGCGCACGCGCTGAGCTGGATCGGCGTCGTCCCGGTGTTCTGCGACATCGACCAGGGGACCGGCAACATCGACCCCGAGCACCTGGAGCGGGTGATCACCCCGAGCACCAAGGGGATCGTCGCCGTGCACGTGTTCGGCCGGCCGTGCCCCATCGCCGAGCTGACCGCGGTCGCCGAGCGGCACGGCATCCCGCTGATCTTCGACGCCGCCCACGGCCTGGGCTCCACCTACGGCGGCGTGCCGCTGGGCGGGTTCGGCGCGGCCGAGGTGCTGAGCTTCCACGCCACGAAGTTCCTCAACAGCTTCGAGGGCGGCGCGGTGGTGACCAACGACCCCGAGCTGGCCGCGCGGGTCCGCGCCATGCGCAACTTCGGCATCGACCCGGACCGCGACGTCGTCTCCTGCGGCACCAACGGGAAGATGAACGAGGGCGTCGCGGCGATGGGCCTCACCTCGCTGGAGGTGATGGACGAGCTCATCAAGCACAACCTGCTCAACTACGAGCTGTACCTCAGGGAACTGGCCGGCGTGCCGGGCGTGACCGTGCGCGAGCAGGCGCCCGACGAGCGGTCGAACAACCAGTACCTGGTGATCGAGGTCGACGGTGCGGTCGCCGGCCTGTCGCGCGACGAGATGTGCGAGGTCCTGCACGCCCGGAACGTGATGGCGCGCCGCTACTTCCACCCCGCGTGCCACGAGATCGAGCCGTACAAGCAGGCGCCCGGGGTGCACGCCCCGCTGCCGCTGCCGCACTCCGAGGCCCTGGCCGAGCGGGTGCTGGCGCTGCCGACCGGCACGTCCATCGGCGAGGAGGAGATCATCGGCATCGCCGGGATCATCCGCGACGCCGTGACCGAACGGGGTTCCCGTGTACGACGCTGAATTCGCCGACGCCTACGACGCGATCTACCAGGCGCACAAGGACTACCGCGCGGAAGCGGACGTGATCCGGGGTCTCGTGCTGGACCGCTGCCCGCACGCGACCACGTTGCTGGACCTCGGCTGCGGCACGGGCTCGCACCTGGTCCACCTCGCCGAGCAGTTCGACGTGGTGGGCGTGGACCTGTCCGCGGCCATGGTGGAGCACGCCCGGGCGAAGCTGCCCGACGTGCCGATCCACTGCGGTGACATGCGGGACGTCGCGCTGGACCGCGAGTTCGACGCGGTGTGCTCGATGTACAGCTCCGTCGGCTATCTGCCCGGCCTGGCGGGGCTCCGCGCGGCGGCCGAGAACATGGTGCGCCACCTGTCGCCCAAGGGCGTCCTGGTCGTGGAGCCGTGGATCCTCGCCGAGCACTGGAACGGCGGCGAGCTGGTCACCGCGACGTTCGAGCACAACGGGGTCGTGGTGTCGCGGATGGGCCGGTGGAAGACGGTCAAGGCGCGCAGCGTGGTGGAGATGCACTACCTGGTCAGCGACGCCGACGGCGACAACATCCGCTACTTCACCGACCGCCAGAGCCTGGGGCTCTACACGAGGGCGGAGTACGAGGCCGCGTTCGCCGACGCCGGCTGCCCGGTGGAGTACGTCGAGGGCGGCGGTCACGCGGCACGCGGGCTGTTCGTGGGCACCAGAACACACTGATCCGACGTCCACTGTGGACGTCCTCGGTAGACGAAGAGGCCCGGCCGGGATGATTCCCGGCCGGGCCTTTCGTGCTCCTGCGTTCAGGCCGTGCGACGGCGGAACATCACCGTGCAGAACACGATGCCGGCGGCGGCGATGCCCACGCACCAGATGACGGCCAGCAGCGGGTTGTCGCCCACCGGCGTGCCGAGCAGCAGACCGCGGATGGTCTCGATGACCGGCGTCACCGGCTGGTACTCCGCGAACGGCTGCAACCAGCCGGGCATGGTGTGGATCGGCACGTACGCGCTGCTCGGGTAGGGCAGGAACACGACCACGAAGGTGAACGCGTTCGCGGCCTCGCTCGACCGGGCCAGCACGCCGACCGACGCGGCCAACCACGCCATCGCGAAGATGAACAGCGCGATGATGCCGACCGCGCTGAGGATGTCGAGCGCGGTCGCTTCGGACCGGAACCCGTACAGCAGCGCGACGCCCACCACCGGCACGAGCGTGATGATCGTGCGGATCGTGCCGACCAGGACGTGACCGGCGATCACCGGCGCGCCGCTGATGTCCATCGACCGGAAGCGGTCCACGATGCCGCCGGTCATGTCGTTGTTGACGGTGACGGCGGTGGTGGCGGCGCCGAAGCCCGCGCAGGTCAGCAGGATGCCGGGGGTGAGGTAGAGGATGTAGTCGGTGCCGGTCTGGATGGCGCCCGCGAACAGCGACATGAACAGCACCATGATCGCGATCGGCAGGATCCACGTGGTCAGCAGCGCGTCCAGGTCGCGCAGCGCGAGCCGGGCGGCCCGGCTGCTCATCGCGGGCCAGTGGCCGATGCGAGACGGCGGGGTGGCGGTGTCAGACACCGGAGTTCTCCTTCTCGTGCTCGGCCTCGGCGTCGCCGTCGGCCTTCCCGGTCTGGTCCTCGGCCCGGGTCGCGGCGCGCCCGGTGAGCGCGAGGAACACGTCGTCCAGCGTCGCGCTGTGCACCTCGAACTGCGTGACCGCGGTGCGGTCCGCGTCGATCTCGTCCAGCAGCGCCCGCATGTGCGCCGCCGTGCCGTCGGTCGCGATGCCGATCGTGCGACGGGACTCCTCGCGGTGCACGGCGCGCTCGCCGAGGAAGCCCAGGGCGGCGCGGAACGCGTCGTCGTCGACGAACGTGACGTCCAGCCGCTGCTCGGCCACCCGCTCCTTCAGCTCCGTCGGCGTGCCCTCGGCCACCACGCGCCCGCCGTCGAGCAGCGCGACGTGGCCGGCCAGCTCGTCGGCCTCCTCGAGGTACTGCGTGGTGAGGAAGATCGTCACGCCGGCGGCGGTCAGCCCGCTGATGACCTCCCACATCATCCGGCGGCTGCGCGGGTCCAGGCCCGTCGTCGGCTCGTCCAGGAACACGATGGACGGCTCGCCGACGAGGCCGGCCGCGAGGTCGAGCCTGCGGCGCATGCCGCCGGAGTAGGTGCCGACGCGGCGGGACCCGGCCTCCACGAGGTCGAACTGCGTCAGCAGCTCCTTGGCCCGCGCGCGGGCGCGGGAGCCGGACAGGCCCGACAGCTGCGCCATCATGCGCAGGTTCTCCTCGCCGGTCTGCCGCTGGTCCAGCGCGACCGACTGACCGGTCAGGCTGATGGCGCGGCGCACCTTGCGCTGGTCCTTCAACAGGTCGTGGCCCGCCACGCGCGCCGTGCCGCCGTCGGGGCGCACGAGGGTCGACAGGATGCGGACCATCGTCGTCTTGCCCGCGCCGTTGGGACCGAGGAGCGAGAAGATGCCGCCCCGGGCGACCCGGATGTCGACACCGGCCAGCACTTGGACCGACCCGTACGATTTCACCAGGCCGTTCGCCTCGATCGCGAAGTCATCGGCCATATCCGTGGTCCCCCTCGTTCGGTTGAGCGGTGCGACGTTCGTGGTGACTGATTGGGATGATCATGGGCCGGGACGGGCGGAAACAGCCCGCCGGTGCCGGGACACGGCGTCGGTCGCGGCGTCCACGTCGCGCCGGGCGCTTGATCTGCGGGGATTGTGCCATAGGGAGCAACGGCGGGCAGCTGTTTCCCACGCTTCGCGCCCCCTATCGTTCGCAGTAGCCGGGCCGGGGCCATTGGGGTGAACGCGGGCTTTCCGGATTGCGCCGCACGGGTGTATTACCGGGTAACAGTCGACGTCGGACGACGGGAGGTTTCGCCCGACAAGGGTCGAATTAGGGGGCCTCTAGGGGCCGTCCGTACGGGGCGGCGGTTCATACCGTCGGCAGTACCCGCCTCAGACCTGAGCCCGCCTACCGAATTGGACCCGCAGCGATGTCCCACCATTTCCTGTTCGTCGGCATCCCCGACCGCGGTCACGTGTTCCCGAACCTCTCGGTCGTGGCCGAGCTGATTCGCCGCGGTCACCGGGTCACCTACGTCACCGGTGAGAGCATGGCAGAGGTCGTCAAGCCCTCCGGGGCCACGCTGCTCCCGTACGACTCGAAGTACGACAAGGTCGACATCCTCGACATCATCAACTCCGACGCGTCGTTCATGCCGCGCACGTTGGTCGAGGACAGCGGCGCGATGGTCCGGGCGGCCCTGGAGGGCCTGGCCGACGACGTGCCGGACATGGTCATCGCCGACTCCGCCACGCCGCTCGCCTGGCGGATCCTGGGCCTGAAGTGGCAGCGGCCCGCCCTGCAGTCCGTCTCGGTGTTCGCCTCGAACGAGCACTTCTCCTACCTCCACGCGATGATGGAGGACGAGGACGGCGTGGTCAGCGAGGTGCCCGACGAGATGGGCGACGTGTTCGGCGCGATGGCCGAGGTCATCGCCTCGTTCGGGATCGAGACGCCGGTGTCGGAGTTCGTGCTGCCGGGCGAGGAGTTCAACCTCGTCTACCTGCCGCGGGCGTTCCAGTTCGCGGGGGAGACCTTCGACGAGGAGCGCTTCGCGTTCGTCGGCCCGTCGATGGACGACCGGCCGTTCCTGGGCAAGTGGGAGCCGCCCGCCGGCGACCGGCCCGTCGTGCTGGTGTCCCTCGGCACGGTGTTCAACCAGATGCCGGAGTTCTTCCGGGTCGCCGCGGACGCGTTCGCCACCGAGCCGTGGCACGTGGTGATGACCGTGGGCGACGGCATCGACCCCGACGAGATCGGCCCGCTGCCCGCGAACGTCGAGATCCACCGCTGGCTGCCGCACCTGGAGGTGCTCGACCGCGCGAGCGTCTTCGTCACCCACGGCGGCCTCGGCAGCGTCATGGAGTCCCTCCACACGGGCACGCCGATGGTGATGATCCCGTTGACGCCGGTCGACCAGCCGACGGCCAAGCGGATCACGCAGCTGGGCGTCGGCCGCATCCTGCCCTTCGGCACGATGTCGGTGGAGGAGCTGCGGGAACTGGTCGCCGAGGTGGCGGGCGACGAGGCGATCGCGGCGAACACCCGCGAGATGCAGCGGCACGTGCGCGAGTCGGGCGGCAGCAGGCTGGCGGCCGACGTGCTGGAGAAGCACCTGGTCGAGCACGGCTGATCCGGCGTTCGGCGCAACCTTCCCCCGCGTCCGGCTCCGTGTGCCATATTACTGACCTGGGCTGGCGGGGGGAGCTCATCGCCACCAACGGGCGGTGACGTTCAGGTCGGAGGCGACATGTTGGTGCGC
This sequence comes from Actinosynnema sp. NPDC037264, assembly GCF_055603705.1. Classification (NCBI taxonomy): domain Bacteria; kingdom Bacillati; phylum Actinomycetota; class Actinomycetes; order Pseudonocardiales; family Pseudonocardiaceae; genus Actinosynnema; species Actinosynnema sp. NPDC037264. The sequence goes on from NZ_JBVJVK010000010.1 coordinate 197,938, forward strand.
AGGGACGGGGTGTTCGCCGGGTCCCGCAAGGGCATCCTGCGGACGTTGGGCTTCTTCTTCGCCAGCGCCGTCCCGCGCGTCGTCCAGTTCGGCCTGACGTTCACCGGCCTGGTGGTCGGCGCGATCACCACCCCGATCTGGATCGGCATACCCATCGTCGAGGGCACGCTGCGGATGACCGGCTGGTTCTGCCGGGTCGAGCGGCAGTGGGTCGGCCGGATGCTCGACGTCGAGGTGCCGCCGGTGGCGCCCATCGAGTTCGACCCGGACGAGGACCGCGGCCTGATCCGCCGCGTGTTCCGGCGCATCACCGACTCGCGGACGTGGCGCGAGGTCGCCTACGTGGCGCTCGCGATGCCGCTGGGCATCGCCGAGTTCGCCGTCGCCGCGATCGGCGTCGTGCTGGTGCCGGTCAGCATCTGGGCCGTGCCGTGGATCGGCTTCGCCCACGGGCTGGTCGCGCGCGGCGTCCTGGGCCCGACCAAGAAGTCCGAGCTGCAACGGCGGGCCGAACGCCTCCAGGCGTCGCGGGCCCGCGGCGTCGACGCCGCCGAGGCCGAGCGCCGCCGCATCGAGCGCGACCTGCACGACGGCGCCCAGCAGCGGCTGGTGTCGGTCGCGATGAGCCTGGGCCAGGCCAAGATGCGACTGGCCCAGGACCCGGAGTCCGCGCGCGAGTTCATCGAGGAGGCGCACGTCGGCGCCAAGCTCGCCGTGTCGGAGCTGCGCGACCTGGCCCGCGGCATCTCGCCGGCGGTGCTGCGCGACCGCGGCCTCGACGCCGCGCTGTCCGCGCTCGCGGCGAAGTCGCCGATGGACGTGCGCATCGACACCAAGCTCAACCCCCGGCCGCCGGCGGCCGTGGAGACGACGGCCTACTTCATCGTCGCCGAGTCGCTGACCAACGCGGCCAAGTACGCGGAGGCGACCGAGGTGACCGTGCGGGCGCGCCGCGACGGCGACGGCGTCACCTTGGAGATCACCGACAACGGCGTCGGCGGCGCGAAGATCCGCCCGGGCGGCGGGCTCGCCGGGCTGGCCGACCGCGCGGCCACCATCGACGGCGTGATCACCGTGGAGAGCCCGGTCGGCGGACCCACCGTCATCCGCGCTGAGCTGCCCTGTTCGTGGTGACGCGAAGCGCCGGGCACCGCGGCGCTCGGCCGGTAGGGTGCCTCGCGTACCGGCATTGCTGTCAGGAGAGCGCATGCGTGTTGTGATCGTCGAGGACGCCGCTCTGCTCCGGGCGGGGGTGCAGCGCCTGCTGGCCGACGAGGGCATGGAGACGGTCGCCGCCGTGGACAACCCCGACGACTTCCTCCGCGCGGTCGAGGAGCACCGGCCGGACATGGCGATCGTCGACGTGCGGCTGCCGCCGACGTTCACCGACGAAGGGCTGCGCGCCGCGGTGGCGGCCCGCGAGATCGTCAAGGACCTGCCCGTCCTCGTGCTGTCCCAGTACGTCGAGGAGACCTACGCGGCCGAGCTGCTGGCCGGCGGCACGACCGGGATCGGCTACCTGCTCAAGGAGCGCGTCGCCGACGTGGCGGAGTTCCTCGACTCGGTGCGCCGGGTCGCGGCCGGCGGCACCGCGATCGACCCCGAGGTCATCTCGCAGCTCATCGCGCGGCGCAAGGTCGACCCGCTCGCCGCGTTGACGCACCGGGAGACTGAAGTACTCGGCCTAATGGCCCAAGGTTTGTCCAATCGGGCTATCGAACGGGACCTGCACGTCTCCTCGGGGGCGGTCGAGAAACATATCGGCAACATCTTCGCCAAACTCGGTCTCGATGTGACTCCCGATGAGCACCGACGCGTGCGCGCCGTGCTCACCTATCTCGGTCACGCGTAGTAGGAACCCTTTTTGCGGATCTCCGCAAACACACCACACCTCACCCGTTTGTGGGTAGGCTCCACTCGGCCGCACCAGCGGCCACCACGCACGGTGAAGGGTATCGGGGTGCCGTCCTACCACGGCTCCCCGGTCGTCTCGTATTGAAACGGATACCTCTCGCGCCGTGTTCAGGTCTTCGCTTTGAGTGATGTACCCGTGAGCTGGCTTGGGGGTCAGACGCATGGCGTTTGTTCAATACGAGGAAGCGTTCGATTTGCTGCAAGGTCGCCTGGCGGAAATCTCCGCGGGCTGTGGCCAACTGGTCGTGGTGCGCGGTGGTCCCGCGAGCGGCAAGACGAAACTTCTTCACGAATTCGCGGGCTTGGTGACGGCCGGCGGTGCGACCTTTCTCGGCGCCAGCGGCTCCCGCGACGAGACCGGCCTGCCGGCCGGGGTGCTCGACCAGTTGTTCCACAGCGCCGGCCTGCCCAACGGCGTCGCCGAACGGGTGTGGGACCGGCTCTCCTCGTCCGCCGACGAGGCGCAGACCGCCCGGGAGATCTGCGCGATCATCCTGGACCTGGCCAAGGACCGGCCGCTGGTCATCGGGGTGGACGACGTCCAGTACGCCGACCCCCAGTCCCGCCGCCTCCTGCTGTACCTGCAGCGGCGGCTCGGCTGGGCGCGCATCCTGCTCGTGGTCACCGAGTGGGACCGGTCGCAGCCGACCGACCTGCTGTTCGGCTCGGAGATCACCCGCCGCCCGCACCACCGGCTCCACCTCGCCCGGTTGACCAAGCTCGGCGTGGCCGAACTGGTCGAGCGGTCCGTCGTGGACCCGGCCGCGGCCGGCAGGCTCGCGCCGGAGGTCCACCGGCTCAGCGGCGGCAACGCGATGCTGGTGCAGGCGCTGCTGGAGGACTACCTCAACAGCGGCGACGCCGAGCGGTGCGAGCCGGTCGTCGGCCCGGCGTTCCGCCGCGCCGTGCTGTCGTGCCTGCACCGCTGGGACAACCAGACGCTGGACGTGGCCCGCGCGGTCGCGGTGCTGGGCGACCTCAGCCAGCCGACCGAGCTCTCGCTGCTGACCGGGGTGGACGTCAAGGACGTCGAACAGGTCCTCGCCATCCTCACCGAGGCGGGGATCCTCACGGCGGGCCGGTCACGGCACCCCGCGGTCCGGGACGCCCTCCTGGGCGGCATGTCGGCCTGCGAGCGCGCGACCGCGCACCTGGACGTCGCCGAGATGCTGCACCGCCGCGGCGCCTCCGCGATGGACGTCGCCGACCACATCATCTCGGCCGGGTGCGTCCCGGACGGCTGGGGCGTCGGCCTGCTGCGCGCCGCCGCCGAGCAGGCCCTGGCCACCGACCGCGTGCAGCTGGCCCTGCGCTGCCTCAAGCTCGCGCTCACCGCGTGCGCCGACGAGCCGACCCGGCTGACGATCACGGCCATGCTCGCGCGCGCCTCGTGGCGGTTGAACCCGTCCGCCGCCGCGCCCTACGTGCCCGCTCTGCGCACGGCGTTGCGGGAGGGCAAGCTCTCCGGCCGTGACGCCGTCGTCCTCATCCGCTGCGCGCTGTGGAACGGCGACGAGGAGGAGATCGCGGACGTCCTCCGCGCGGCGCACGACAGCGCGGCGCTGTCCGAACCCCTGATCGAGGCCGAGCTGCGACTGGCCCACCACCTGATCTACGGGTCGGGGCGCAACCACTTCCCCCCGTCCGACCGGCCCGCGGCGGGCGACCCGTGGTCGCAGGCGGTGGCCGCGGTCGAGACGGTGTGGACCCAGGGCGCCAACGACGCCGCGTCGTCGAGCGCCGAGCAGATCGTGCGCAGCTACTGCCTCGGTGACAACACGCTCGGCATCGTGTCGTCGGCGCTGCTCGCGCTCGCCTACGGCAACCGGCTCGACAAGGCCACCGAGTGGTGCGACTCGCTGGTGGACGAGGCGACCCGGCGCGGCGCGACCACGTGGCTGGCGGTGTTCAGCAACATCCGGGCCGAGGTCGCGCTGCGCTGCGGCGACCTGTCGGCGGCCAAGTCCAACGCCGAGACCGCGTTGCGGGTCCTGCCGCCGCAGAACTGGGGCATGGTCGTCGGCTACCCGGTCTCGGTCCTGGTGAGCGCGCTGACCAGGACCGGCAGACACCAGGAAGCCGCCGAGGTGCTGAACTCGGTCGTGGTGCCCGAGTCGATGTTCGCCACCCTGGGCGGGCTGCGGTACCTCCAGGCGCGCGGGCACCACCTGCTCGCCACCGACCGGGCGCTCGCCGCGATCCGGGACTTCCGCGACGCGGGCGCGCAGGCGGAGAAGTGGGGCCTGGACGTGCCGGCGCTCGTGTCGTGGCGCAGCGACGTCGCCGAGGCCAGCCTGAAGCTCAAGCGGGTGTCCGAGGCGCGCGACCTGCTCAGCCAGCAGCTCGAACCGGGCCGGTGCGTGGACCTGCGCACCAAGGGCATCTCGCTGCGGCTGCTCGCCCTGGCCACCGAGCCCGCGCACCGGCCGGCCCTGCTCAAGCAGGCCATCAACGCCCTGCACGGCTCGGGTGACCGGTACGAGCTGGCCAAGGCGCTCTCCGACCTGAGCGCGGTGCAGAAGCACCTGGGGGAGGCCGAGCTGTCGCGCCAGACAGCCAGCCGCGCGGAGCAGGTCGCCAAGGCCTGCCGGGGCGTCACGCCCACGGGCTCGGTGAGCGCCGCGTCACGGCAGCGCACCGCGCCGCACCCGACGACGCCGGTCATGCACGCCCCGGACGCCCGGCCGGTCACCCTCACGCCTCGGGCGGACGAGGGCGCGCCGGTGCTGAGCAACGCCGAGCAGCGGGTCGCGATGCTCGCGGCGAGAGGTCACTCGAACCGCGAGATCGCCCGCACGCTCTACATCACGGTCAGCACGGTCGAACAGCACCTGACCCGCGTGTACCGCAAGCTCAACGCCAACAACCGGGGCGACCTGGCCTCCGTCCTCACGGGACAGGGCGTGTCGTAACCCGCGGTCGCGCATGGGGTTCCCGGTGGGGCGTGGCGTGTTCACCATGCCCCACCGCGGCCGTCACGGCGTGGGCGAAGCACCGACGTGGGCGTGGTGGAAGCGGTCCGCCGCGGCCAGCAGGTCCGCGGTCCACCGGGCCAGGATGCGGTGGCCCGCCTCGGCCGAGGCCGTCGTCGGGTCGCCCAGCACGCCGTTCGCGGTGACGGGTCGCAGCCCTCGTTCGCGCAGCACGCCCATCAGCTCAGGCAACGGGCGGGTGTCGCCGCGTTCCAACCGGTCCAGCCGCACGGCTTCCGGGCGCACCGCGAGCATCACCGACGTCTCGGTGTGCCCGGCGTGGCTGTCGCGCGGCGGACCCGTCGGCGACCAGACCGCGACCGACCGCCCTTCCGCGACCGCCGTCGCGACCGCCCGGCTCAGCGGCTCGGCGTTGCCACCGTGACCGGACACCAGCAGCACCCCGGCGAACACGTCGGCCGACCGCACCAGCTCCAGCACCAGCGCCCGCACCACGTGGTGCCCGATCGACAGCGTGCCCGGGAACCCGGCGTGCTCCCCGCTCGACCCGTAGGGCACGGCGGGCGCCAGCACGGCCCACGGCCGTGCCGAGGCCACCCGCTCGGCCAGGCACGCCGCCACCTCGGTGTCCACCGTGCCGGGCAGGTGCGGCCCGTGCTGCTCGGTCGAGCCGATCGGCACCACCAGCACGCTGCGGGGCGCGAGCTCCGCCACCTCGGGCCACGTGAGATCGCCGAGCGCGGTCACGACGGCGGCAGCTTGCCGGGCCAGTCGACGAGTTCGGGCAGCAGCGGCTGGACGGTCCGGTGCTTCACGCACCCCCACCACACCCCGCAGCCGTACGCCAGGTCGTCGACGACGCGGAGCCCCAGGAACCGCGCCGGGTCGAGCTCGACCTGGCTGTCCCGCCACTCCACGAGGTGCCGCGCGAGCGAGGCGGCCAACAGCCGCCGTCCCCGCTTCGACAGCGCCATCAGCGGCATCGCCACCGGTCCGTACACCCTGGTGATCGCGTCGGCGGCCTGCGTGCCCGCGCCGAGGTGGCCCTGGAGCGCGAGCCGCAGCGAGTCCACCTCGGGCACCTCGTACCGCTTCAGCTTGCGCGGCAACAGCGCCGCCGTGCCCAGCGCCACGCCCGCGCCCGCAACCGGCAGGCCCACCGCGGCCAACGCCCAGGCCAGCGCGCTCCACGGCGACATCTTCACCGGCGTCACGGCGGGACCGTGCCGCAGCCCCAGCGGGGCCGCGCCCGTGCCGTAGTCGAACCGCTGGCGCAACCACTTCCGCCAGGTCGATCGCGGCTCGTGCGCCACCGTGGACGCCGGTTCGTAGCGCACCAGGTGCCCGGCGGCCACCATTCGCCACACCAGGTCCACGTCCTCGCCGAAGCGCAGGCTCTCGTCGAAGCCGCCCATCTCGCGCAGCACCGACGTGCGCATGACGATCGCGGCGCTGGGCATGTAGCTGATCCGCGCGCCGGGGCGCACCGGACCCGGCGCGGTGCCGAGGTCGAGCGGTGAGCGCACCAGTTCGTACCGGGCCAGCGTCGAGTCGCCCGGCAGGCTGCGCACCCGCGGCGCGACCAGGGCCACCTCGGGGTCGGCGAAGTGCGGCAGCACGGCGTCCAGCCAACCGGGGTCCGGGTGCACGTCGGCGTCGAGGAACGCCACCAGCTCGGTGCGCACGAGCGCCGCGCCGGCGTTGCGGGCCGCCGCCGGACCGCGCGCGACCGGGTGCCGCAGCGCCGCGCCGGGCACCCTCCGCGCCGACCCGTCGTCGACGACGATCGAGGCGGCGACGCCGTCCACGGTGCGCAGCTCGCCGGGCTGGTCGCGCACCGGTGTCACGGCGGTGACGTCCGCGGTCGTCAGGCCGACCTTGTAGACCGGGTGCACCATCCCCGCGCGCACCAGCCGCTGGGCCAACGCCCGCCGGGCCGGGTCGTCGCCGACCGGCTCGCCGTCGAGCCACGACCGGACCACCTTCGCGCCGGTCGCCGACAGGCGCATCACCCGGTACGGCGACCCGCCGAGGACCACGCGACCACCGGCCAACGTCCGGGTGCCCCCGTCGAGGCGGAGCCACAACTCGCTCATGCGGTAAACCCTCCATCGGCGTGCAGCACGGTTCCGGTGACGGCCGAGGACTGCGGGCCGCACAGCCAGCTCACCGCGGCGGCGACCTCGTCCGGGTCGAGCAGCCGCTCGACGAGCTGGTGACCGGCGAACTCGGACACGTCCGCCAGCCCGTACAGCGCGGCGCTCGCGGTCAGCATGTCCGTCGTCGTCGAGCCGGGGGAGACCGCGGTGGCCGTGACGCCCGTGCCGCGCAGGTCGGTCGCCAGCCCGCGGACCAGGCCGACCACTGCGTGCTTGGCGGCGTTGTACCCGGCGAGGTGCCACAACCCGCGGTGCGCGGCGGCGGAGGCCAGGGCGACGAACCGCCCCGAGCGCGGCGTCGGCGCCCGCAGCAGGGCGGGCACGGCGGCCCTGGCCAGGTTCAGCACGCCGCGCACCCCGCTGTCGAACAAGGCGTCCCACTGCTCGTCGGTGGTCTCCCACAGGGGCGTGCCGCCGACCATCACCGCCGCACCGGCCACCGCCGCGTCCAGCCGGCCGAACTCCCGTTCCGCCAGGGCGACCGCTCCGTCCACACCGGACTGATCGCGCACGTCCGCGACGACGTCGAGCACCTGGCCGGGCCACCGCGCCGCCAGCTCCGCCAACTGCTCGCGCGTGCCCAACGGGTACGGCACGCCGGGCAGGTCGCCGGGTACGTCGACCGCGACGACCCGCCAGCCCTGCTCGGCGAGCTGGCCGACGACGGCCGCGCCGATGCCGCGCGCCGCTCCGGTGACCACGGCCACGCGCGGCGTCACGGCAGGTACCCGTGCTCGCGCAGGAACGCCAGCAGCTCGTCGGCCGCGGCCTGCGGCGTCCCGGGCGTGACGACGCGCGAGCGGACCTTCGGACCGGTCGGCCCGGACAGCGCCAGGATGCGCTCGTGGTGCGACGCGGTGCTCGCCGCCGGGAGCACGCGGGGCCGCGGTCGGTAGGGGCGCACGGACGTGACCGTCACCCGGTGGTCCGCGCGGACACCCGGCGACACCACCGGGATCACGGCCTGCCGGGCGGCGAGCACCGCGGGCAGCGCGCCGCGCCGCAGCCGCACCGCGCCGGGCTCCACCGAGCACACGGCGGGGAACCCGATGCGCAGCCGCTCGCGCCGGCCGCCGTCGAGCCGCCGCACGCCGTGCAGCTCACCGTCCCGCAGGTCCAGTTCGCACAGGCCCAACGCCTGCCGCGCGCCGAGCAACCCGGCGAGGAACGCGGGGGTGGTCCCGGTGCCGCGGTCCGCCGAGCGGTCCCCGCACAGCACGACGTCCGGCACACCGGGTCCGGCGCGCAGCCCGGCCAGCAGCGCCGCCGCGGTCCGGCTGCCGTCGTCGGTGTGGTCGTCCTCCGCCGGGTGGTCCACCCGCAGCACCTCGTCCACGCCGACTTCGAGGGCCAGTCGCAGCACGTCGTCCGCCCCGGGCGGACCGAGCGTCACCGCGACGGCACGGGCGCCGGGCAGCGCGGAGGCCAGGCGCACGGCGTGTTCGAGCGCGCAGCGGTCGGCCTCGGCGAGCCCGCCGGTGCGCGGGTTGCGCCGGACCCGCCCGGTGAGCGGGTCGACCGAGGCGTGCGTCTCGGTCCGGCGCAGGGCGGCGACGACGAGCACCGGCCTCACCCCTTCGTGAAGACGACGCCCTGGCCGCCGTCGGGATAGGTCCAGGTGATCGCACCCGGCTGGTCGCACAGCAGGTAGCACGTGCCGCACTCGAAGCAGTGCTCGTAGTTGAAGAGGATGCCGCCGTCCGCCATGGGCACGAACAGGTCGGCGGGGCACGCGTGCACGCACACCTGGGAGGTGCACGACGCGCAGACCGAGGTGTCCACCGTGATGTGCGCCCGCTCGCCGACGTGGAACTCCACAGTGGACAGCACGTCGTCGAACGCCCGCTCGGCGTAGCTCATCCGAACCCCCGCATCCCGGTCACGGCGTCGCGCACCAGGTGGCGCAGCCGCACCCCGTTGTCCTTCGCGCTGCGGCGCAGCAGCCCGCGCAGCCCCGGCTTGGGCCGGGGGTTGTCGACCTGGAACACCGACTGCGCCAGGTCGCACAGCAGCCCCGGGTACTGGCGCTGCACCCGTTCCGACATCACCAGGCCCGGGATGTCGCGCAGCTTGCGGTGGTCGGCGAGCACGAACGAGCGTTCCAACGCCTTGCGGTACCCCGCCAGGCCGCGCTTCGAGGTGTCGCCCTCGTCCAGCGCCGCCACCGCGCTGCGCCCGGCCTGCGCGCCCGAGCCCAGGGCGAAGTTCACGCCCTCCAGCCAGATCCCGGCCGCCAGGCACAACCCGGCCGCGTCGCCCGCGAGCAGCAGCCCGTCGTCGGCCAGTCGTGGCAGGTGGCGGTAGCCGCCCTCCGGGATGAGGTGCGCCGAGTACTCGACCACCTCGCCGCCCGCGATCAGCGGCGCGATCGCCGGGTGCCGCTTGAGGTCGGCGAGCAGGGCCTCCGGCCGGGTGCGCGCGGCGGCCAGGCCGGGCAGCGCGAGCACGACGCCCAGCGAGACCGACTCCCGCTGGGTGTAGAGGAAACCGCCGCCGGGCACGTCGCCCGTGCAGCCGAGCATCTCGATGTCCGCGCCTTCGTCGCCGCGCAACGCGAACCGCTGGTCGATCACGTCGCGCGGCAGGGCGATGGTCTCCTTCACCCCGAGCATGGTGTGCTCCGCCTGGCGGGAGGCGTCGAACAGGCCGGCCTCCTTGGCCAGGAACGAGTTCACGCCGTCGCACGCGATCACGACCCCGGCGCGCAGGTCGCCGTCCGGTCGGTCCGTGCGGACGCCGGCCACCGCGCCGTCCGGCCCGCGCAGCAGCCCGGTCGCCACGGTGGCGGGCACGAGGACCGCGCCCGCCTCGACCGCGAGCCCGGCGAGCCACGGGTCCAGGTCGGCCCGGTGCACGGTCGCGCCGTTGTGCGGTGGCCGGCCCCAGTCCTGCGTGCGGAAGTCGACGGTGAGCGCGCGTTCCTCGGTCATGACCATGGTGGAGCGGCGGGTGACCCAGCGCTCCACCGGCATGTGCTCCCACCAGTTCGGCACCAGGTCGTCCAGCACGCGGCCGTAGACCACGCCGCCGTAGACGTTCTTCGAGCCGGGGAACGGGCCGCGCTCGACCAGGGCGACCGACCGACCGGACCGGGCGACCTCCAGCGCCGCCGCCGATCCCGCCGGCCCGGCGCCGACCACCACCACGTCGAACTCGCTCATACGCCCAACCTCGCGGCCAACTCGGAGAGCACCGCGGGCGCGTCGGCCACGATGCCGAGGTGCGCCATCGCGGTCATGGGGCAGGACGGGTCGGTGTTCACGCTCACCACGTGCGCCGGGCTGCCGAGCCCGCTGGTGTGCTGCACCGCGCCGGACACGCCGAACGCCACGTACAGCTCGGGGTTCACCACGACGCCGGTGGTGCCGATCTGCCGTTCGGCGCCCGCCCAGTCGGCGTCGGTGACCGCCCGGGTTGCGCCCGCGGACGCGCCGAGCGCCGCGGCCACCCGTGCCATCACGTCGACGGCCCGCGCGTCGCCCAGCCCGACGCCCGCGCCGAAGATCCGGGGCGCCTCGGCCAGGTCGGCGGTGGCGGGGTCGGGCGCCAGGACCTCGACCGACGTCGCGTCCTCGGCGTCGCGGTCGTCGGCTGCCGCCTCGACCAGGTCGGGCGTGCCGTCGACCGCGTGGACGCCGCGCACGCCGGGCAGCAGCGTCGCGACGAACGGCCCGTCCACGGCGAGCTCGACACTCACCCGACCGTCCCACCGCACCACTTCCGCACCACCGTCCGACACCCGCACCGCACCGGGCAGGAGGGGACGGCCCAGTTCGGCGGCGAGCCGGGGCGCGAGGTCGCGACCGTCCGGCGAGCCCGGCAGGATCACGCAGTGGTGCCCGGCCAGCGCCCGCACGAGCCCACGCGCCCACCGACCTGGCGCGAACGCCCCGGCCTCGACGAGCGTGCCGAACGCCAACGCCCCGAGCGCTCCCGCCGCCACCCGCGTGCCGGTGCCGACGATCAACGCCACCCCACCGGCCTCGGCAACCGCCTCGTCCGCGCCCAACGGCACCACCCCGTCACGAACCGGGACGACCGCGACGCGCTTGCCCACGCCTTCACCGGCTTGTCGCACCACTTCGGTCTGGCCGCCGGTCTGCTGCGCCCTCGCCGCCTTGCCGCCCGCCTGCGAGGTTCCCTCTGCTTTGCCGCGCGACTGCTCCGCCACTTCAGCCCGACCACCGACATCCGACTCAACCGGATCTCCCGGGCGCGGAGCCGACCCACCGACCGCGGCGCTCACAGGGCTGCCGCCGTCCGGTGGCCTTCGGCGACCGCCGAGTCCGCGCGCCGCGGCGTCAGGCAGTCACCCACCCGGTGCACCTCGAACGGCGCGTCCCGCAGGTCGTGCCACAGCCCGTCCTCCGGGTCCTGGTGCACCGCGCACACCACCCAGTCGTAGCGCTGCTGCACCGTCACCCCGGTGGTGTGCTTGTGCAGGTCGACCAGCACACCGCCGTCCTCCGCCCGCCACGCGCCGGTCACCACCTCGTCGGTCGACTGGGCGATCCCCTTGGCGTGCGCGCGGATCGTGAACATCTCCAGGTCCAGCGTCAGCCCGAGGTCCTGGCCGACCACCATCCCGGGCGTGCTGATCCGCACCGAGGCCCGCCGGTCGGCCAGCAGCTCGGCCACCGAAGTCGCCTGGTGGAACCCCAGCTCGTCCACCACCAGCACCTCGCCGAACGGCGCCGCCCGCCCCTCCAGGACATCCCGCACGTCCACCACCCGTTCCAGCTCACCGGCCCACCACGGGCGCTTCGGCCGCGCACCGGTGGCCAGCACGACCACGTCCGGCGCCTGCGCCCGCAACCACCCCGCGTCGACGCTCACGCCCGTCCGCAGGTCCACCCCGGACCGCCCGCACTCCGCGAGCAGCCCGCGCACCAGCTCACCCAGCTCCACCCGGCTCGGCACGGTCGCCGCCAGCGCCACCTGACCACCCACCTGCGCGGCACGTTCCAGCAGCGTCACGTCGTGCCCGCGCCCCGCGGCCGTCGCCGCGGCCTTCAACCCCGCCGGCCCACCACCCACCACGAACACCCGTCGGCCACGTCGGCGCGGCGTCGGCAGCACGACGGTCTCCCGCCCGGCACGCGGGTTCACCACGCAGCCCAGCCAACGCCCCAACCCGACCCGACCGACGCACTCCTGGTTGCACGACAGGCACGCGTTGACGTCACCCGCCCGCCCCGCGCGCGCCTTCGCGGCGAACTCGGGGTCCGCGATCTGCCCGCGCACCACGCCGACGAGGTCGCACTGGCCCTCCGCGAGCGCGCGCTCGGCCTGCGCCGGGTCCTTGATCCGACCCGAGCCGATCACGGGCAGGCGGACGGCCTCGCGGATCGCGCTCGCGATGTGCAGCGCGTACCCCGGCGGGAACGCCATCGACGCCTCGATCATGAACAGGGTGGACGTCGCCACGCCGATCGAGGTGTTGAGGTAGTCCACCGCGCCGGTCGCCTCGACCATCCGCGCGACCTCGACGGCGTCCTCGATCCTCGTGCCGTTCTCGATCAGCTCGTCGCCGCACAGCCGCACGCCCAGCGCCCGGTCCGGTCCGATCGCCTCCCGGACCGCCTCGACGATCTCCAGCAGGATGCGGGCGCGGTTGCGCGCCGAGCCGCCGTAGCCGTCGGTGCGCAGGTTCGTCACGGGCGACAGGAAGCCGCGCACGATCGAGGAGTGCGAGCACTGCAGCTCCACGCCGTCGAAGCCGCCCTCCACGCAGTGCGCGGCCACGGTGCGGTAGCCGGCCACCACCTCGGCGATCTCGCCGTGGTCCATCGCCTTGGGCACCTCGCGGAACAGCGGGTCGGGCACCGCGGACGGCGCCCACACCGGCAGCCGCGAGTACATCGAGGACGCCTGGCCGCCGTTGTGGTTGAGCTGCGCGAAGATCGGCACGCCGTGCGCGTGCACCGCGTCGGTGATCCGCCGGTAGCCCGCGATCGCCTCGCGCCGGAAGCCGTGCACCAGCTTCTCGTACGGCCAGTCCGTGACGTGGGTCGAGTGCTCCTCGGTGATGACCAGGCCCGCGCCGCCGGCCGCACGTGCGGCGTAGTACTCCGCGTGCGCCTCGCTGGGCAGGCCGTGACGCGCCTGGTTGGTCAGGTGCGCGGCGAACACGATCCGGTTGGGCACGACGACCGGGCCGAGCCGGACGGGGGAGAACAGGTACCGGTAGCGCGACACGTCACACCCGCCCGAGCACGCGAGGGGACGTGGCCAACGACAGTGCGGCACGTCGGCCTTCGAGGACGGCCTGGTACGCGGTGCGCGGCGCGACGCAGTCACCCGCCGAAGCCAGCCCGGTCGGCGTCGGGCTGGGCAGCCGGTGCCCGCAGTGCACCACCACCGAACAGTCCACACCGGACTCGACACCGGTGATGACGTTCACCAACTCCGCGCGCCCGTCGAGCACCCGGCGCAGTGCCGCGCGCTTGAGCAGCCGCACGCCCGCCACCTGCAACCGGGTGTTGGCCGCGGCCAGGTCGCCGGTGATGGCGAGCTGCGTGCCGATCACCGGGTCCTGGGTGACGATGGCGGTGTCCCGACCGGCCGCGGCCAGCAGTTCCGCCGTGCCCGCGCCGGTCCAGTCGCCGACGGGGTCCACCACCAGCACCGGCCCGGCCGGCACGAGGTCGTCCACCTGCGCGCCCGCGGCGAGTCCCGCGAGCAGGTCGCGCGTCTCGATCACGGGCCCGTCCGACGTGTACGCCCGCGGTCCGGCCACCGACCCGGTGGCCAGCAGCACGGAGGCCGCGGGGTCGAGGTCGGCGAGGTCGACCCGGGTCCCGGTCTCGACCCGCACGCCGAGCCGCCGCACCTCCCGCTCCAGCCAGGACACCAACTCCGCGAGCCGCGCCCGCCCGGCGAGCCGCGCCGCGACCAGCAACGTCCCCCCGAGCACGTCCTCCTGCTCCACCAACCGCACGGACCGCCCCCGCAACGCCAACACCCGCGCCGCCTCCAACCCGGCGGGCCCACCACCGACCACCAACACCTCGTCCAACACCGAGCCCGAGCCCGCGCCGATACCCGCACCCGCGCCAAAACCCGCGCCGGCGTCCGACATCGCACCAACACCCACGCCGGCGTCCGAACCGCCGCCGGAACGAGTGCCCGCGCCCGAACCCGCGTCCCATCCCGTACCCGGCCAAGGCAGGTCCACCGGCGGCTCTTCCACCTCGTACCCGCTGCCCGGGTCGCCCAGGCAGCTCACCCGGGGGTTGCGGCTGTCGCGCACCCGGCAGAACTGGTTGCACAGCACGCAAGGCCGGATGCGCTCCGGCGTCCCCGCCCGCACCAGCGACACCAAGCGCGGTTCGGCGATCTGCGCCCGCGTCATCTCCACCAGGTCCGCCGTGCCGTCCTCGACCGCCGCACGCGCCGCACCCGGGTCGACCACGCTGCCCTGCCACACGACGGCCGCCCGCCCCGACACCGCCTCGCGGACCGCCCGGCACAGCCCCGCGTTGAACCCCGGCTCGGTGTGCGAGTCGGGCCGCGTCGCGGACACGTTCATCGCCGACCCGCGCACCGGCACCACGTAGTCGACCACGTCGGCGAACCCGGCGAACGACGAGACCGCGTGCTCCGGCGTGATCCCCGCCCACGGCGCCAGTTCGTCGCACGACAGCCGCAGCCCCAGCACCCGCCCGTCGCCCACCTCGCCCCGCACCGCCGCCAGCACCTCGACCAGCAGCGCCGTCCGGTCCTCGCCGTAGCGGTCACCGCGCAGGTTGGTCAGCCCGGAGAGGAACTGCCGCAGCACGGAGTACTGCCCGGCGTCGACCTCCACCCCGTCCACGTCGCACGCCACCGCCGAGGCCGCCGCCGCCGCGAACCCCGCCACGAGCGCCGCGATCTCACGCTCCTCCAGCTCGGCCGGCAGCTCACGGCTCACCACGTCGGCCACCCGCGACGGCGCCCACAACGCCCGCTGCCCGTACGCCGAGCTGCCCTGCGAGCCCGCGTGCCCCAACCCCGCCAGCACCAGCGCGCCGTGCGGGCGGCACGCCGCGACCACCGCGCGCCACCCGTCGGCGCACGACGCCGCCAGCGGCGCGCGTTCGTAGGGCCAGTCCGAGTCGTGCACGCTCGCCGTCTCGGTGACGATCAGCCCGGCCCCGCCCGCGGCCCGCCGCTCGTAGTACGCGACGTGCCGCTCGGACAGCGCGCGCCCGTCACCCAGGTTGGTCTCGTGGGGCCCGAACAGCACCCGGCTCGGCGCCGTCCGCCCGGCCAGCACGACCGGACCGGTCAACGCGGTCATCGCGGCACTTCGAACCCGCTCAGCGGATTCGGGTCGCACGGGCGCAAGGCCGGCGCGGGGACGACGGCGGGCGGCCCGAAGGTCAGCTGCAGCGGCACCGCCTTGCGCCGCGAGTGGTCGACGTCCGACCGCGGCGCCGCGCCGACCGTGGCCAGCGCCCGTTCGCCGTGCCCGCGCACGCACTCCGGGTCGGGCCCGTCCAGCGGCAGGCCGGTGAAGAACTTCGCCGCCATGCACCCGCCCTGGCACGAGTCGAACGCCGAGCACGACGAGCACGCGCCGCCGTCGGAGGGCTCCCGCAGCCGGGCGAACAGGTCCGACCCGCGCCACACCCCGGTGAAGCCGCCCGGCTCGCGCACGTTGCCCGCCAGGAACTCCCGGTGGATCGCGAACGGGCACGCGTAGACGTCGCCCACCGGGTCGACCAGGCACACCACCCGGCCGGCGCCGCACAGGTTGAGCCCCGGCAACGGCGCCGAGCCCAGCGCGTTGAGGTGGAAGAAGGAGTCGCCGGTGAGCACCCGGTCGCCGTTGGCCGACAGCCACTCGTACAGCCGCAGCTGCTGCTCGGCGGTCGGGTGCAGCTCGTCCCACACGTCGGCGCCGCGACCGGACGGGCGCAGCCGGGTGATCCGCAGCTGCGCGCCGTGCTCCTTGGCGATGGCGGCGAAGTCGTCCAGCTGGCCGACGTTCTGCCGGGTCATCACCACGCTGATCTTGAAGTCGCGGAAGCCCTCGTCGCGCAGGTTCGCCATCGCCCGCAGCGCCGTGGCGTACGAGCCGGGTCCGCGCACCACGTCGTTGACCTCGGCGGTCGCGCCGTCCAACGAGATCTGCACGTCGACGTAGTCGGACGCGGCCAGCGCGCGGGCCCGGGCGCGGTCGATCCGCACGCCGTTGGTGGAGAACTTCACGCCCACCTGGTGGTCCACCGCGTAGTCGACCAGTTCCCAGAAGTCGGGGCGGACGGTCGGCTCGCCGCCGCCGATGTTGACGTAGAAGACCTGCATGCGCTGGAACTCGTCGATCAGCGCCTTGCACTCCTGGGTGCTCAGCTCGCGCGGGTCGCGCCTGCCCGAGGACGACAGGCAGTGCACGCACGCCAGGTTGCAGGCGTAGGTCAGCTCCCAGGTCAGGCAGATCGGGGCGTCCAGACCCAGCTTGAAGTGCTCGGACAGCTTCATCGCGCGCCTTTCAGCGAGGTGGCCGGCCCTACGGGCGCGGTTCGATCGTGCCCGCCTCGGCGAGCCGGGCGAGGGCCGCCAGGTACGTGCGGTGCTCCTCGGGCAGCACCTCGGCGGCCACGAGCGCGGCGGCGGCGGAGGGCTGGTGCTCCAGCGAGCGCACCACCTCGACCAGCTTGGTGGACTTGAGGAACGACAGCCGACGGGTGCCGAAGTGGTAGGCGAGCGCGCCGAACGGCTCCGGGCGCAGCGCGAGCGCGGGCGAGCAGCGGTAGGGCCGGTCCGGGTCGAATTCCATCCGGTCGACCTAGTAGACGCCGCACATGCCGTCGATCGACACGTCCTCGACGAGCAAGTCGGCCTCCACCAACGCGTTGTCGGCGTCGTTCTGCGGAATCGAGGTGTCCTGGGTGCCGCTCATGCCGTGCTCCTCGGATCGGCTGCTCAAACCGGTTCAGTGGACGACTGTAACCAGGGGTCGTGGGAGTGCCTAGCCCCTAGTCCCCTTACCCGACAGGGGATTGCGGACGAGTTCGGAACACCGGGCCGCTAGGGGGTCGAATGTCTTCCCCGGGCTGCGGGGGACCGGTAGACAGTTGGCGGGTGTCAATGCTCCGACGGGTGTTCGCGAGTTCCGACGCGGAACACCGGAACCGGTGATCGCGGCATCCGTCGACGAATTGTTCGTTCACAGCGATGGCAGGAGGCCGCACAATGGGCCGCGTTGAAGACAAGGTCGTGCTGATCACGGGCGCGGCGCGTGGGCAGGGTCGCAGCCACGCGGTGCGGCTCGCCGAGGAGGGCGCCGACATCATCGCCCTCGACCTCTGCGAGGACCTCCCGGGTATCGACTACCCGATGGCCTCGGAGGAGGACCTGGAGGAGACCGCCCGCCTGATCGAGAAGGCCGGGCGCCGGGCGTTCACCGCGAAGGTCGACGTGCGGGACCGCGCCGCGCTCCAGCAGGCGATCGACGCCGGCGTGGCGGAGCTCGGCAAGCTGGACGTGGTGATCCCGAACGCGGGCATCGCCCAGCTCGGCCCGGGCCGCCCGCTCACCACGTTCACCCAGATCGTCGACATCAACCTGACGGGTGTGCTCAACACCGTGCACTCGTCGCTGTCCTACCTGCAGCCCGGCTCGTCGGTCATCATCGTCGGCTCCGCGGTCGGCCTGATGCCGGGCCACGGCGACCCCGGCCCGATGGGCCCCGGCGGCGCGGCGTACTCGGTCGCCAAGCAGACCCTGGTGCTCTACACCAACATCCTCGCCACCCAGCTGGCGCCGATGAGCATCCGGATCAACGCGGTGCACCCGTCCAACGTCAACACCGCGATGATGCACAACCCGTCGATGTACAAGATCTTCCGGCCGGACCTGGAGGAGCCCACCCCGGAGGAGGGCGTGCAGGGCTTCTTCGCGTTCCACGCCATGCCGATCCCGTTCGTGGAGCCGGAGGACGTCTCGCACGCGGTGCTGTACCTGGCCTCGGACGAGTCGCGCTACACCACCGGCACGCACCTGAAGATCGACGCCGGCGCCCTGGTCAAGCAAGGCAAGTGAAGTAAGTCCCGAGCCCGGTGGCGGATGGCCGTGAAGCCATCCGCCACGGGGTTTCGGCGCCTTGTCGGAATGCGATTCGCAGGGCGTGCTCCCGAGGTGCTCTCGAATTTGCGGAATGATGTCCGGTGAATTGCCGGGCTGATGGGCGATGAATTTTCGGCACCACCCCTACCCGGCTGATCCGTGCATTGTTCGGGGTGGTCGACGCGGTGTGTCACTGCTTCAGGGGTTCCATTCCCGATCAGGGTGTCGGCCGCGCGGGCGGCCGACTTGGCGTCGTCGACGCCCAGGGCCCGAAGGTCGAGGGCCGTTTGTTCCGTCCTCTTTGGACTGTATGCGCGAACCCGGACGGCCCGGCGTGGTCGATCTTCGAGGGCCGCGGCCGGCCGGCTTTGACACGAACCTGTCCGGTGCTCCGTGTTGACGCTGTGCGAAGGCCGGTCCTAGCCTCGGTGTGAGAGCGTTCTCACACCCTGTCGGCCACCCACTCCCGTTGGGGAGGTCCTGTGCTGAACACCGTGGTTCACGCATCCCTGCTCCTGTCCTTTGTGGTCTTGGCGCCCGCATCGCCCGCCACCCCACCGGATCCGGTCACCGCGCCACCGCCGGCGACCGCCGTCTGCGACAGCTACTGCGACGACCGCGACCCCGCCCTGCCGCCCAGCGCGCACCGGTCGCCGTCCCGGCCGTCCGCCGGTTCCCGGTCGATCGCCCTCGGACCGGTCTGCAACCTCCACTGCGACGGCCGCGACCCCGCCCTCTCGGCGGGGGAGCGCGTCGCCCAGTCCGTGCCCGTCGGCACCCGTCGGGTCGCGCTGCACTTCGACAGCTCCGAGACCATGGGCTGGGCGGTGATCTCCGGTGGCGGCCAGGGCGACGCGGTCTGGCTCGACCGCTCCTACGACGCGGGGGTCACCTGGCAGCCCAAGCTCGGCTCGACCACGACACCGGCCGGCTACGGCGGCTGGCGCACGTCCATGCACAACGTGGACGACTGGGCGAACCTCGGCGTCGGGCTGCTGCGGGCCTGCGGCCAGCCGGCCGGGTCGTCGTCGATCGCCTGCACGAGCTGGTACCGCACGACGTGGAACGCCGGGAACCGCGGCACCGCGGCGGCCACCGCCCTGATGCAGCGCTACAACCTGAGCACCGGCCTGTTCGACACCACCGGCTGGTGGAACGCCGCCAACGCGCTCAACGCGATCATCGACAACGCGCGGGTCAGCGGCATGGGCAGCTACCGCTACGCCATCGCGCGGACCTACGACCTCAACCGGAACGCCTGGGCGGGCAACTTCATCAACGAGTACAACGACGACGTCGCGTGGTGGGGCCTGGCGTGGATCGCCGCCTACGACCTGACCGGCGACCGCCGCTACCTCGACACCGCCCGCGCCGGCGCCGACCACGTCCACCGGTACTGGGACCAGACCTGCGGCGGAGGCATCTGGTGGACGTCCAGTCGGACCTACAAGAACGCCATCGCCAACTCGCTGTACGTCCAGCTCAACGCCGCGCTGCACAACCGTTTGCCCGGTGAGACGACCTACGCGCAGCGCGCGAGGGACGGCTGGCGGTGGTTCGAGAACAGCGGGATGATCAACGGTTCGAACCTGGTCAACGACGGGCTCGTCACGTCGACGTGCCGCAACAACGGCCAGACCCCGTGGAGCTACAACCAGGGCGTGCCGCCGGCCGCGTTGACGGAGCTGCACCGCGCCACCGGCGACCAGGCGTACCTCGCCAGGGCACGCGCGCTGGCCGACGCCTCGACGACCAGCACCGCGCTCAACCCCGGCGGGATCGTGTTCGACAACGGCGGCGGCGGTGACGTCCCGTCGTTCAAGGGCGCCTTCGTGCGCGGGCTCGGTCAGCTGAACCGGGCGTTGCCGGACCGCCCGTACACCGCCTACCTCAAGAGGCAGGCGGACACCGCCCACGCGCGCGACCGGTCCAGCAGCGACTCCTACGACCAGCCGTGGGCCGGGCCGTTCCAGCGCAGCGACGCGGCACGCCAGCACAGCGCGGTGGACCTGATGAACGCCGCGAGCTGACCGTTCCCGCTCCCGCGGACCCGGGGGGGGGGGGGGGGGCAGAGGGGGGGGGGGGGGGGGGTGGTGGGGGGGGGGGGGGGGGGGGGGGGGGGGAGGGGGGGGGAGGAGGGGGGGGGGGGGGGGGGGGGGGGGTTTTTTTTTTTTTTTTTTTCCGTGGGGGTGGTTCCCCCCCAGTCTGGGGGGGGAACCAGACACCACCCCTTCACAACAACC
>NZ_JBVJVK010000011.1:0-101408 GCF_055603705.1 Actinosynnema sp. NPDC037264
ACGCTCCACCCCAGACGACACCCACCACACCGTAGTGACAACACACCCCGCCACCAGCACCAACACACCTACCAGCGCCTAACTAAACGGCATTGCCCTTGACACGCGCGGTAGGGCGGAGCCAGGTCGGCGGGATGACACGAAGCCCTTCCTTTGGGGAAGGGCGTGGGCAGGGCGTGTCAGTGGACGGGCGCCTGGGCTGGTGTTGGGTGGGCTGCGCAGGCGTCCCCGGCAAGGGGACCCCTGTTTTTATTTTGCCGGCGAGGTCTGACAATTTGAGGCGGTCGGTTAGAGCGGAGGGATCAGGCCTGGGAATTTGCGGGCGCCCACGCAGTGTGGGCACTCGCGGCCGTTGTCGACGGTTCGCGGGGTGCCCCCGATCACGGCGGAGGTCGGGTTGGCGATGAACCCCGCCCCGCCGCACAGGTGGCAGATGGTGCGGGGTTCCGAGGTCACGCCGAACAGGTCGTCCTCGTCCTCGACGTCATCGTCGTCGAACCCGTCCTCGTCCTCATCGGGGTCGAAGTCGTCCTCGTCGTCATCCTCACGCGGATCCACGTGACCAACCGTAGTCGGGTGGGACCGGGCGCGCCCCGGCGGACCGGTCCCACCCGCGGGGTCACGGCAGCTGCCCCACCTGGTCCACCACTGCCCGCGCGGTGATGGCGTGGAAGTTCGTGCCGAGCAGCTCGTAGGTCTTCGCGTCGAACACGATCACCACCGGCTTGGCCTTCGGCGACGAACCCGGCGGCACGGGCCACGTGATGCCGACCCCCGGCCGACCCGCCGCGTCACGAGCATCCGCCACCACCGTCAGCCCCGGCACGCGAGCCGCCGCCTCGTACAGCGCCGCCCTGCTCAACGGCGGCAGGAGCGACTCGTTGATCAGGCCGAGGACGTCCTTGCCGCGCGCGTTGACGCTGCCCGGCTCGCCGCTGGCGTTCGCGTCGAGGTAGGCCAGCATCCCGTCCACGTCGGTCGGCAGGTCGGACCGGTACGCCGGGCGCGGCTCGCACGGCTCCGTGCCGAGCACCACGGCAGGATCCTTGAAGACCTCCTGCTGCCCGTTCACGCACCCCGGGAACCGGGACGTCGTGCCGTCGGGGTGCTTGAGCAGGCCGTCGTGGGTGCCGTCGACCGACAACCAGATCTCCCGGGCCGGCTCCGGGCCCGCCTCGCTGCGCGTGTACACGAACTGGTCCGGGCGGGGCGGCGCGGACGGATCGGCGCGGGCCGCCCTGGCGGCGAACGCCAGCAGCCGCACGGGGTCGGTCACCGGCTCGGCCACCGGGGACGTCGTGGACGTGGTCAACGCCTGGCCACCCGGCGCGGGCTGACCGGAGGGCAGCAGCGTGATCGTCGCCGCCACGGCCGCCGCCAGGCCGATCGCCGACGCGCCGACCAGCGAGTACCTGGACCGGCGCTTGCGCAGCCGCACCGTGCCCCGTTCGGCGATGCCGGCCAGCAACGCCGCCCGCGCGGGCGCCAGCGCCGCCTCGTCCGGCAACGGCGTCTCGTCGCCCAGTTCGCGCAAAAGCTGCAGGTCATCCATTGTTCAGCAACTCCTCGACCTCGGTGGGGTTCCGCCCGCCCAACGCCTCCCTGACCTTGCGCCGGGCCCGGTGCAAGCGGGACCGCACCGTGCCGACGGGGATCGCCAGCGCCGCCGCGACCTCCTCGTAGCCCAGCTGTTCCCACGCCACGAGCAGCAGCACGTCGCGGTCCTCGGCGGACAGCCCGTCCAGCGCGCCCGCCAGCCGCGACCGCACGGCCCACGCGGTCACCTCGGCGGCGACGCGGTCCGAGTGGTCGTGCTCGGCGAGGTCCGCCGAACGCTCCCGGTAACGGCGCGCCTCGTGCCTGCGGTGCTGTCCGACGAGGTTGGTCGCGATGCCGTACAGCCACGGCCGGGCGTCCGGTCTGGCCGGGTCGTAGCGCTGCCGCTTGTCGAACGCGGTCAGGAACGTCTCGGCCACGAGGTCGTCCGCGACCTGCGCGCCGAGCCTGCGCTCGAGGTACCGCCGGATGTGCGGCGCGTGCCGGTCGAAGATCGCCGCGAAGGCGTCCGGCTCGTGCCGCGACCGGTCGATGATCTCGGCGTCGGTGGGTGTCATGGTGGCCTTTCCGGCTGGTTCCCGGTGAAGGGCGGTCACCCGTTATCCGCCGCCCGGCCCGATCGGGTTCACGGTGTGAGCGGAAGTTGACCGGTGTGTGAGGCCCCTGGAGTAACAAGAACACCCATAAGCTGATCAGGGGGAGCAAGTGGACAAGGTGAACGCAGTGCAGCGCCGTCGTCCCGGCGGCGCGGTCGAAGGCCGGATCCTCACCACGCCGGTGGGGCTGGCGTTCCCTCGGGACGTCACGTTCGAGACGTGGGAGCAGGCGGGTCAGCGGATCTCCCGCATCGCCAGCTCGTCGGCCTGGTACCTGGGTGACTGGCTGGTCTTCGGGCAGGACAAGTACACGGACAGGTACCGCCGGGCGGTCGAGGCCGTGGGGCTGGACTACCAGACGCTGCGCAACTACGCGTGGATCGCGCGGAAGTTCGAGCCGTCACGGCGTCGTCAGGGCCTGCCGTTCCAGCACCACGCCGAGGTGGCCGCGCTGCCGCCGGCCGAGCAGGACGAGTGGCTCGACCGCGCCCAGCGGGAAGGCTGGTCGCGCACGGCGCTGCGGCGGGCGTTGCGGGAGAGCCGCGACCCGGGCGCGAGGTCCGAGCGGGTGGTGATGCCGCGGGTCAACCCGGGCAGCGACGCGGTGGACCGGTGGCGGCGGGCCGCGATGGCCGCGAACGCCGACTTCGAGGCGTGGATCGTGACGGCCCTCGACCGCGCCGCCGACCAGGACCTCGAGTTGGTCAGCGTGCCGCCGTTGGCGGAACTGCCGGAGGAGCGCGAGTACGTCAGCTTGCCCGCTGTGAGGCCAGCGTCATGATGTGCTGATTGCCCGTGGCCCACGTCGTGGTCATGGTGATCGCGTCGATGCGCCAGCCGCCGTCGGCGCGCACGAGGCCGAAGCGGTAGTGGCCGCCCAGGGTCCAGGTCGGGTCGCCGTGCGGGTTCGCCAGCACGTGCACGGCCTGGAACTGGGCGGTCACCACGGCCCGGTCGCCGTCGACGTCGACCAGGTGGTTGGACACCAGGTGCTGCGTCGCGTCGAGGCCGCCGAGCCCGGCGCGCCACCCGGCGACGACGTCGGCGGCCGCGAGCCGGGCGGGCTCGCCGCCGGTGAGGCTGGTGTAGTCGAGGTGCACCTCGTCGGCGAACACGGTGAGCAGGGCGTCCCAGTCGCGGCGGTCGGCGAACCACGCCATGCGGGTGGTCGCGTCGACGATCTCGAAGCGGTCGTTGATCACGGCGAGAACCTTAGGCGGACAGGCGTGGCGCGGGGTCGGAATCACGGCACCCGCGCCACCCCGTCACAGCTCGCGGCGGACGTGCGTGCCGTCGCGGACGGTGCCGACGTACTCCTCGACCAGGTCCTCCAACGCCACCAGGCCGCGCACGACGCCGTCGGCCGACACGGCCTGCGCCAGGTGGCTCTGCGAGCGCCGCAGCGCCGCCACCGCGTCGTCCAGGCTCGCGTCCACCGGCACCCGCGGCAGGCCGCGGACCCGGCCCGGCGGCACCCGCGTCGACGGGTCGGCGTGCGCCAGGTCCAGCACGTCCTTCACGTGCAGGTAGCCGATCAGCCGGTCGTCCTCGCGCACCGGGAACCGGGAGAAGCCGGTGGCCGACACGGCGGCCTCCACCTCCTCCATGGTCGGCCGCGACGGCACCGACGTGATCCGGTCCAACGGCACCAGCACGTCGGCCACGGTCCGCTCGGCCGACGACAGCGTCTGCGTCAGCCGCCGGTGCTCGGAGTCCTCCAGCAAGCCCTCCTGCCGCGACTGCCCGATCAGCAGGGCCAGCTCGTCCCGCGTGTAGGCCGACTCCAGCTCGTCCCTCGGCGTCACGCCGACGAGCTTCAGCACCGCCGTCGACACCACGGTGAACCCGCGCAGCAGCGGCGCGACCAGCCGGCAGAACCAGTAGTGCGCGGGCACCAGCAGCAGCGCGGTGCGCTCGGGACCCGCGATGGCCAGGTTCTTCGGCACCATCTCGCCCAGCACGGTGTGCAGCGCCACCACGATGATCAGCGCCAGCGCGAACGCCACGCCGTGCCGCACCGCGTCCGGGATGCCGACGCCGTGGAACGGCGCCTCCAGCAGCGCCGCCACCGCCGGCTCGCCCAGCGCGCCCAGGCCGAGCGAGCACAGCGTGATGCCCAGCTGCGCGCCCGCGATCAGCAGCGGCAGCTCGCGGCCGGCCTTGATCACCGTGCGCGCCCGGCTGCTGCCCGTGTCGGCCAACGCCTCCAGCCGGTCCCGCCGGGCGGTGATGATGGCGAACTCGGCGCCGACGAAGAACGCGTTGCCCGCCAGCAGCAGCATGATCACCAGCACGATCATCGCGACACCCCCGAGTGGTCGGAGGTCGCCGGGGCGACCCGGGCCACCCTCAGCTCGGCGATCCGGTGCCGGTCCATCTGCACCACGGTGATCCGCCAGTCGTCCACCCGGATCTCGTCACCCGCGTCGGGGATCCGGCCCAGGGTGGCCAGCACCAGGCCCGCGACGGTCTCGTAGTCGCCCTCGGGCATCCGGAACCCGGTCGCCTCGGCGATCTCGTCGTCGCGCAGCAGCCCGGACACCAGCCACGCCTCGCCGCCGAGCCGCCGCACCGGCGAGGTCTCCCGCCGGTCGTGCTCGTCCCGTACGTCGCCGACGATCTCCTCGACCAGGTCCTCCAGCGTGACCAGGCCCGCCGTGCCGCCGTACTCGTCGACGACCAGCGCCGTCTGCAGCCCGGAGGCGCGCAGCCGGTCCAGCAGCGCGTCGCCCTCCAAGGTGGCGGGCACCGTCTGCACCGGCCTGGTCAGCGCCGACACCGGAGTGGTCGCCCGCTGCGACCGGGGCACGCCGAACGCCTGCTTGACGTGCACGATGCCGCGCACCTCGTCCAGGTCGCCGGTGTAGACCGGGAACCGGGAGAACCCCGTCTCCCGCGCCTTGGCCACCAGGTCGAGCACGGTCGCGTCCGAGCGCAGCGACTCGACCCGCACGCGCGGCGTCATCAGCTCCTCCGCCGTGCGGTCGCCGAACCGCAGCGAGCGGTCCAGCAGGGTCGCGGTGCTCGGGTCGATGGTGCCCTGCTCGGCGCTGGAGCGGATCAGCGCGCCCAGCTCCTGCGGCGAGCGGGCCGAGGCCAGCTCCTCCGCGGGCTCGACGCCGAGCCTGCGCACCAGCCAGTTCGCGGTGCCGTTCAGCAGGGTGATCAGCCACTTGAACACCGCGGAGAACCCGGCCTGCACGCCCGCGACGGCACGTGCGGTCGCCAGCGGCTTGGCGATGGCGAGGTTCTTCGGCACCAGCTCGCCGAACACCATCGACAGCGACGTGGCCAGCGCCAGCGCCAGCGTCAACGCGATCGGCCCGGCCACCGACGCGGGCACGCCGGCGCCGGTCAGCGCGGGGGAGATGAGCTGCGCGATGGCGGGTTCGGCGATGTAGCCGGTGATCAGCGTGGTGATGGTGATCGCCAGCTGCGAGCCGGAGAGCTGGAAGGACAGCGACCGGTGCGCCTTCTCCACGGTCCGCGCCTTGGCGTCACCCACCTGGGCGACGTGCGCCTCGACCGTGCTGCGCTCCAGGGCGGTCAGGGAGAACTCGGCGGCGACCGCGATGAACGTGCCGACGGTGAGGAGCACGACGGCGCCGAGGCCGAGCAGGCTGAACAGGATGGTCATCGGACCCACCGGTGGTGGGCGGGGCGGGGCTGGCAGCCGGGTATCGGACCCGGCTCGGTACTGCAGCCCGGTGACTGCGCGTCGCGCACGGAAGGGATCACTCCTCGTGAGGGGTGGTCGAACGGAGTCCAGAATAGAGCGTAATCACCGGTCAGCGCAGTCCGATACCGCTGGGTTGCGAAGTCGACGCCCGGAGCACGACCTCGCCGGCGACCCGGACCGTGCGCGGGGAGGCCACCACGTCGTCGAGCACCAGCCGTGCCGCCCGTTCGCCCATCTCCTCCAGCGGCAGGCGCACGGTGCTCAGCGCCGGCACCAGGTCGCGCAGGGTGGGGATGTCGTCGAACCCGGCGACCGAGACGTCCTCCGGCACCCGCAGGCCGTGTTCGCGCAAGCCCGCCATCGCGCCGAGCGCCATCACGTCGTTCACGGCGAACACGCAGGTCGCGCCGGTGCGCGCGGCGATCAGGTCGGCCACGGCCGCGTGCCCGCCGTCCCGGGTGAAACCGCTCGCGATCACGTTGGCGTCGGGCAGCTCCAGCCCTTCGTCGGCCAGTCCCGCCTTGAACCCGGCCAGCCGGTCGCGCGCCACCAGCAGGTCCGGCGGCCCGGCCAGCACGGCGAACCGGCGGTGGCCGAGCGCGGCCAGCTTGCGCGCGAGCGCACGGGCGCCGGAGCGGTTCGCGGGCACCACCGTGTCCGTGCCGAGCTTGGCCTGGGAGACGCACGCCACCCGGCCGCCCTGCGCGGTGAACGCGGTGATCTCCTCGGCCAGCAGCCGTGACGCCGACCGGTCGGTGGTGCGGCTGCCCGCGATCACCAGGGCACGGGCCCGGTGCGCGCGCAGCGTGTTGACCAGCTCCACCTCGCGGCGCGGGTCGCGGCCGGTCGTGCCGAGCACGACGACCAGCCCGGCGTCCTCGGCGATCCTCGTCACACCGGCGGCGATGCTGGAGAAGTAGGGGTCGGCGATGTCGTGCACGACCAGGCCCACCAGCACGCTGGAGTTGCGGGCCAGCGCCTGCGCCGAGGCGTTGGGCAGGTAGCCGAGCCTGCGCGCGGTGCCGAGCACGCGTTCGCGCAGCTCTTCGCTGACCTGCCGGGTGCTGCCGTTGAGCACGCGTGACGCGGTGGCGAGCGACACGCCCGCGTGCTTCGCCACTTCCGCCAGCGTGACCTGCCGCGACGTCAACGCCGCCTCCTTCGCGTTCCTGGTCGGGCGAGACTAGCCGTTTCGCCGGGCGGGGCGGGCGGGAGTTCGTCAGGTCGGGCCCCGGCGGGCGCTCGGGGTCGACCGGTGGGCGGTCAGGCGAAGTCGTCGTCGAACGCGGCGGCGAGCGCGGCGGCGATCAGGCCGGGCAGGTCCGGGCGGCCGTCCTCCCGGGCCCACCGCACCAGGGCGACGTGCAGGGCGGCCAGGCAGGCGCCCGCCGCGGCCTGCGCGCGGAACTCCGCCTCCGGGTCCGGCGTGTCGCCGAGCACCGCGTCGACGACGGCCTTCTGCGTGGCGTACTGGCTGTCCAGGTGGCGGGCGCGCAGGGCGGGCGTGTCGACCATCAGCCGGAGGCGGGCGAGGAGCAGGTCGCGTTCCGCCGACGGGGCGCCCTCGGCGGGTCCGACGAGGGAGCGGGTCGCGTCCACCAGGGTCCGCCCGATCCGGAGCACGACGGGCTCGTCGGCCGGCCGGGCCGCGACCCGCTCCGCGAGGAGGTCGTCGTACCGGTCGTGGAGCACCAGGTCTTCCTTGGTCGGGAAGTGCCGGTAGACGGTCATCGGCGAGACGCCGGACGCCCGCGCGACGTCGGTGACGGTGGTCGCGTCGTAGCCGTGCTCGACGAACAGCCGCATGGCCCGCGACTGGATCAGGCGTCGGGTCTCCGCCCGCCGGCGTTCGCGCAGGTTCGGCCCGTTCATGCGGGAGACGATACCGTTATGGTAGTAACTACCAACTAGGGAGTAACTAACATTCAGGAGTGGGCATGGGCAGGCTGGCAGGCAGGACCGCGCTGGTGACCGGGGCGTCGCGTGGCATCGGGCGGGCCATCGCCCGACGCCTCGCCGCCGACGGCGCGGACGTCGCCGTGCACTACGGCAGCGGCGAGTCGGCGGCGGAGGAGACGGTCGCCGCGATCGAGGCGGCCGGGGGGCGCGCCTTCGCGGTCCGGGCGGAGCTGGGCGTGGAAGGCGATGTCGACACCCTGATGGCCGACCTGGAAAGCGGGCTGGCCGGGCGGGGGCTGGACATCCTGGTCAACAACGCCGCCGCGCCGCCGGCCGGTCCGATCGGGACGGACACCCCCGAGCGGTTCGACCACCTCTTCGCGGTCAACGTCAAGGCGCCGTACTTCCTCGTCCAGCGGGCGCTGCCGCTGCTGCGCGACGGCGGCCGGATCATCACCCTGACCTCGGTCGCCACCAGGGTGGCCAACCCCGGCCAGGCGTCCTTCGCCATGGGCAAGGGCGCCCTGGAGACGATGACCCTCACCCTGGCCGGCGCCCTCGGCACCCGCGGGATCACGGTCAACGCGGTCGCTCCCGGCGCCACTCGGACCGACGTGAACGGGGCCGTCTTCGACGCCCCTGGGCTCGCGGAGTTCATCACCGGCCAGACCGCGCTCGACCGCCTCGGTCGGGCGGAGGACGTGGCCGACGTCGTCGCCTTCCTCGCCTCCGACGACGCGCGGTGGATCACCGGCCAGGTCCTCGACGCCAGTGGCGGCCTCCACCTCGGCCTCCGGGGCTGAGGTCGGGGGAGCACGCGGGACGCCCCTCGCGGACCGTCGCCGATCCCACCGGGAGGTTGACGTCCGCGAGGAGCCGACCGTAGCGTGTTGGAAAGCGCTTTCCACGAACTTGAGCGGGGTGTACGCATGGCGGTGCGCACGATCGGCGTCGCGTTGAACGGGGTCACGGGGCGGATGGGGTACCGGCAGCACCTCGTCCGGTCGATCCTGGCCCTCCGCGAGCGCGGCGGGATCCGGGTCGGTGACGACGTGCTGGTCCCCGAGCCGCTGCTGGTCGGCCGCAACTCCGCGAAGCTGAAGGAGATCGCCGAGCGGCACGACCTCCCGCGCTGGACCACCGACCTCGACGCGGCGCTCGGCGACCCGGACGTGTCGGTCTACTTCGAGGGCCAGGTCACGTCCGCGCACGCCGCCTCGCTCACCGCGGCGATCGACGCGGGCAAGCACGTCTACAGCGAGAAGCCGGTCGCGGCCACGCCCGAGGAGGTGCTGGAGCTGGCCCGGCACGCCGACGCGGCGGGCGTGAAGCACGGCGTGGTGGCCGACAAGCTCTACCTGCCCGGCATCCGCAAGCTCAAGCGCCTGCTGGACGGCGGCTTCTTCGGCCGCGTGCTGTCCGTGCGCGGCGAGTTCGGCTACTGGGTGTTCGAGGGCGACTGGCAGGCGGCGCAGCGGCCGTCGTGGAACTACCGCGCCGAGGACGGCGGCGGGATCGTGGTGGACATGTTCTGCCACTGGAGCTACCTGCTGGAAGGGCTGCTCGGCCCGGTGGAGGCGGTGACCGCGCGGGCCGTCACGCACGTGCCGACGAGGTGGGACGAGAACGGCGCGCCGTACGCGGCGACGGCCGACGACGCGGCGTACGCGATCTTCGAGATGACCGGCGGCGTGGTGGCGCAGGTGAACTCGTCGTGGGCGACCCGGGTCAACCGCGACGAGCTGGTCGAGTTCCAAGTGGACGGCACGCACGGCAGCGCGGTGGCCGGGCTGCGCAACTGCAAGGTGCAGTCGCGGGAGATCACGCCCAAGCCGGTGTGGGACCCGGACGTGCCCTCGTCGATCGACTTCCGGTCGCTGTGGCAGGAGGTCCCGGACAACGAGGTGTTCGACAACGGGTTCATGGTGCAGTGGGGCGAGTTCCTCAGGCACGTCGCCGTCGACGCGCCGTTCGCGCACGACTTCCACTCCGGGGTGCGCACGGTGCGGCTGGCCGCGCTGGGCCTGGAGTCCTCCCGCACCGGCCGCCGGATCGAGGTGCCGGCATGACCTCCGTGCGGCTGCCCGGCCGGGACGGCGCGTTCCGCGAGCACGAGCTGTCCCCGCCGAGGGCGTGGGACACCGGCGCGTTCACCTCGCGGGTGGCGTTCGCGGCGGCGCACGTGGTCGCGGACCCGTTCGGCGGCAACGGCCCCGGCACGCCCGCCGTGCTCGACTGGGACGCCACCCTGGCGTACCGCGTGCGGTTGTGGGAGCACGGTTTCGGCGTCGCCGAGGCCATGGACACCGCGCAGCGCGGCATGGGCCTGGACTGGGACACGGCGCTGGAGCTGATCCGGCGCAGCGCCTCGATCGCCTCCGGGAGGCTGGCGGCAGGCGTGGGCACCGACCACGACACCGCGGACCCGTTGACGGCGTACCGGGAGCAGTTGGCGGCCGTCGTCGAGGCGGGCGCGCAGCCGATCCTGATGTGCAGCCGCAAGCTGGCGGCGCAGGCGCGCGGGCCCGAGGACTACCAGAAGGTCTACGGCGCGCTGCTGGAGGAGGTCGACCAGCCGGTGGTCCTGCACTGGCTCGGCACGGCGTTCGACCCGGCGCTGGAGGGCTACTGGGGCTCGTCGGACGTGCCGACGGCGACCGGGCACTTCCTGGACCTGATCAAGGCCTACCCGGACAAGGTCGACGGCGTGAAGGTGTCGCTGCTGGACGCCTCGCACGAGGTCGGGTTGCGGCGGGCGCTGCCGGCCGGCGTGCGCTGCTACACCGGCGACGACTTCCACTACCCGGAGCTGATCGCGGGCGACGGGCACGGGCACAGCGACGCGCTGCTGGGGATCTTCGACGCCATCGCGCCGGCCGCGTCCACCGCGTTGCGGGCGTTGGACGCCGGTGACCGCGCCCGGTACGACGAGGTGCTGGAGCCGACGGTCGCGCTGTCGCGGCACGTCTTCGGCGCGCCGACGTACTACTACAAGACCGGTGTGGTGTTCCTGGCCTGGCTCGGCGGGTTCCAGGACGCGTTCGGCATGGTCGGCGGCCTCCAGTCGGCCCGGGACGTGGTGCACCTCGGCGAGGCGTTGCGGCTGGCGGACCTCGCCGGCCTGCTGCCCGACCCGGACCTCGCCGCCCGGCGGTGGGGACGACTCCTGGACGTGCTGACGTGAGGCTCTCGTTGAACCAGGCCACGGTGAAGCGGGCGTCCGTGCCCGAGGTGGTCGACCTGTGCGTGCGCCACGGGATCGGCGCGGTCGGGCTGTGGCGCGACCCGGTGGCCGAGCACGGGCTGGAGCGGACGGCCGCGCTGGTCGCGTCGGCGGGGCTGGAGGTCTCGTCGCTGTGCCGCGGCGGGTTCTTCACCGGGTTCGACCAGCGGCTGGACGACAACCGGCGGGCGATCGACGAGACCGCCGCGCTGGGCGCGGGGTGCCTGGTGCTGGTGCCCGGCGGCGTGCCGGACCGCGACCTCGTCGCGGCACGGGGACGCGTCGCGTCGGCGCTGGAAGTGCTGGCGCCGTACGCCGAGGCGGCCGGTGTCCGGTTGGCGGTGGAGCCGATGCACCCGGTGTTCTGCGCCGACCGCGGCGTCGTGTCGACGTTGGGCCAGGCGCTGGAGCTGGCCGCGCCCTACCCCGCGTCGGTGGTCGGCGTCGTCGTGGACGCCCTGCACGTGTGGTGGGACCCGGCGTTGGCGGCCGACGTGCGGCGGGCCGGCCCGCGCATCCACTCCTACCAGGTGTGCGACTGGGTGACGCCGCTGCCTGCCGACGTGCTGCTGGGCCGCGGCCTGCCCGGTGACGGGCACATCGACCTGGTCGGGCTGACCTCGCTCGTCGCCGGGACCGGCTACGACGGGTTCGTCGAGGTCGAGGTGTTCAACGAGGAGGTGTGGGCGCGGCCGTTCGACTCGGTCGCGGCGGACCTCGTGCGGCGGCACGCGACGGGGTGGGAGCCGGTCGTGGACGGCGGCCACGACCGACTGCCCGTCACCCCTTAACGGGGCAGCTCGCGACCCGCGGCGAGCAGTCTGAGGGTGCTGACCGACGGCGTCAGCGCGTACAGGGCCCCGGTGGTCCGCACGAAGTCGCCGCCGATCACGGCGTCGACCCCGGTGGGCGCGCCGCGCTCGCCCGGCGCGAAGTCCGGGTTGCGCGCCCACGTCCGCTGGATGTACTCGAACTGCTCCGCCAACGACGTGCAGTGGGCCACGAACACGAGGCCGCGCTCGCCGTCGTCGGCCGCACCGGGTTCGGCGGGGCCGGTGCCGAACGGGATGCCCCGGCGCAGGATCCGGTGCTCCCGGGGCGTGCGGTGCGTGAACGACCTCGGGTTCGTCTTGCGGATGTGGGCCGGGCACGGCGTCGCCGTGCCCGCCGGGTCGTCGGAGTAGTCGAAGTCGTTGTGGCCCAGGCTGGTGGCGAGCGGGCGGCCGTCCGGGTGCCTGCCGATCAGCTCCGGTCCCCGGCCGTGCCGCTCGACGGCGTCCTGCCAGCCGGCCACGTCCTGGGTGAGGCGGCGGACCACCTGGATCGAGCCGTCGGTCAGCCAGGCGGCGGCGTGCGGTCGGGCCGACTCCGCCGGGTGGCCGAAGACGAACTCGCCCGCGTCCACCAGGAGCGTGCCCGGCCGGCCGGCGCGGTGACCCGGCCGTTCGGGGTCCTCGTGGTGGAAGCCGCGCACGCCGGGCTGCGAGATGCCGTGCCGGTAACCGAAGTGCTCGCGCCCGCGCCGGTCACCGGGGAGCGTGGCGGCGTGCTGCTCGTGGACCGTCACGACGCCGAGCAGGGTGTCGAGCACGTCCAGGTTGCGCTCGGTCTCCGCCAGGCGGTCCGGGTCGTCGGACGCGACCGTGACCACGGCGTGGACCCGCTGGTCCGCGCGGCCGAACAGCCAGTGGTCCGGGGCCGAGTCGCCGGTGTCGCCGTTGGCCCGCGCCGCTTGTTCGGCGGTGTGCGGGAAGTGCTCCCGCAGGTCTTCCCGCGTCGCGTCGGGGTTGATGCTCAGCTCGACCAGGCCCTCGGGCGTGAGCGACACCGTCGCCCAGGTGGCGGTCAGCCCTTCGGGGTCGCCGCCGAACATCGTGCGGCCGAGGGAGAAGACCTCGTTGAAGGCCTCCACGTCGGCGGTGGCGCTGACGTGCCCGAGCATGGCGGCGAGCCACGTGCGCCCGAGCCGGTCGTCGGTGAAGCGGACGAACCGGAACAACTGGTGGTCTTTGTTGAACGCGGCCAGGACGTTGCCCTGGATGTCGCGGGACCGGCGCAATGGCGGACGCACCTCCCGCCGTCGTGCGTGCCGGTGCAGCAGGTCGGTCATCGTTCACCCCCTGCCGTACAGGAGCGTCACGGTGCGCGCTGGATACGTCGCGCTGAGTCGGAATCCCCCGACCGTGTAGCGCGTCTACCCCCACAGGTGACGGCGACTGCGCGAAGATCCGACCATGACCGACCCGGCCGACCTCGGCGCGCACGTCCAACCGGGAGTGGCGACCTCCCAGGGCCCGAACCGCCCGCTCAACGCCGACGCCCACGCCCTGCACCGGCACCGCGGCACGTTCGCGGCGGCGGTGGTGGACGGGACGGGCTCGACACCGGAGGTCGCCCACTTCGCCCGCGTCGCCGCCTCCGTCGCCGCCCGCGTCGCCGCCCGGGAGACCCCGGTGCTCGGCATCGTCACGGCCGCGATCCCTTATGCCGAGGGGGATGACGACGACAGCGCCGAGCCCAACGGGGCGATCGTCGTGGCCTCGGTGCGAGCGGGCGGGTACTGGCGCGTCGCCTACGCCGGCGACAGCTCCGCCTACGGCCTCAAGGACGACGGCACCCTGCGCCGCTTCACGACCCCGCACACCCTCGGCGAGGAGATGCGGCAACAAGGCGTCCCCGAGGCCGAAGCCGTCGCCCACGACCACAAGCTGCGCCACAACCTGGGCCGCGTCCCGATCTACGGCGTCGAGGGCTTCGAGGCGGTGGCCCGGCTGCTGGTCCTCGCCTCCGACGGCCTCAAGCTGCCCCTCGACGAGTTCCGGGACCTGCTCCTCGAGCACGGCGACGACCCGCAGCGGTGCGCCGAGGAGCTGGTCGCCGCGACCCGCGCGCGCGGCAGCCGTGACGACGTCACGGTCCTGGTCATCCCCCACCCCGACCGCCCTGCGACCACCCGTGTCACCGACGAGAGGAACGACCATGGCGAACGCCGAGCAGAAGAACCCCCAGGACCCGCCGCCGGACGAGAGCCCGACGCAGGAGTTCCCGAAGGTGCCGTCGAAGTAGTCGCCTGACGGAGCCGGGTGGCGCGGCCGCGCCACCCGGCCCCCTAGCCGAGCCACACCAGGTGGGCGCGCCGGGTGCCCGCCGACCGCGAGCTGATCTCGAACAGGACGCGCGCGTTCTCCGCGCTCCGGGAGCTGAGGCGGAAGCCGCCTTCCACCGCGCTGACCTCGGCCCGGTCCTCGAAGGCGACGCCGTAGCCCGCCACCCGGACGCTCTCCCGCTCCCCGTGCTCCTCCACGATGGCGAACAGCCTCGGCGCTTCCTCCTGTGCCACTTCGTGCACCAGCGCGGTGAATTCCTGCTCGGTCATGGTGCTCCTCTCGCCCCACCGGTCCAGGCGGTGGTGGTTACGCTGCGTCGTCGATACCGTGACTGCCCGCAAGGCTGCCGACCTCCGGCGTGGAACGCAAAAAACGCAAAGAGGTGCCTTGCATTCGCCGTGCAGCACTCGTGCAGCATCGAGGGAGGACCGGACGTCGTGGCCGCGAAGAAGAGCACGCCGACCATCAGGTTGCGCCGGTTGGCCGGACAGCTCAGACGACTTCGCGAGAGCACCGGCCTGCGCCGGGAGGACGTGGAAGACCGGACCGGGCTCCACTCCACCACCCTCTACCGCATCGAGACGGCCCGGTCCCGCCCCCAGTACCGGACCTTCGACATGCTGCTCAAGCTGTACGGAGTGCCGACGGACGAACAGATCCGGCTGAAGGCGCTCTACAAGCAGTCGGCCGGTGAGGGGTGGATCCAGCCCTGGCACGAAAGCCTGCGTGAGGAGTACACGACCTACATCAGCTTCGAGCGTGAGGCTCACGGCATCCGCCACTACTCGGCGATGTTCGTCCCCGGCTTGCTCCAGACCGAGGACTACACCCGCGCGGTGGTCCGTGGGGTTCCGTATGCGGCATCCCCTGAGCAAGTCGAAGACCGGGTCCGCACCCGGATGGAGCGACAGGCGGTCCTGACGAAAGAACGGCCGATCAAGCTCTGGGCGATCATCGACGAGGCCGCGCTGCACCACGAGGTCGGAGGCCGGGACGTCATGCTGGCGCAGCTCGACCGCTTGGGAGAAGCGGCCACGGCTCCGAACACGACGATCCAGGTCGTGCCGTTCAGCGCGGGTGCTCACCTCGGGATGTCCGGTCAGTTCCTCATCCTGGACTTCGATGATCCACTGGACACCGACTTGGTCTACATCGACAGCCAGGCAGGTGAGATATTTTTGGAGTCCGACACCGACATCGAGCGCTTCCGGGACAGCTTCGACCACCTGGTCGCGGTGGCCATGAGCCCTGACGACTCGGTCAGGCTGATCGCTGGGATCGCCAACCGTCACGGACGGAGGAGGTACGGGTGACTTTGGCCTGGCGCAAGAGCAGCTACAGCGCGGAAGGCGAATCCTGCGTCGAGGTCGCGCCGGTGGGGGAGAGGGTTGCCGCGCGGGACTCCAAGAACCCCTCCGGCCCGACGTTGTCCTTCTCGGCCGGGGAGTGGCGGAAGTTCCTCGCCGGACTTGAGGACGGCCGGTTCGAAGGCTCCTGACGGGCATGAGGAGCCTCGCTCACGCGTCTGCAAGGACGAGGCTTTCTCGACGGGAACCCATGGGAATCGGACAGATGCGGTCGAGTGCGGGTGCGGCGGTCACTTACGCAAGATCTGCAGCAAGCTTGGTTCGTCGCCCTCCACCATGATCAGCGCGTCGAAGTTGCCGGACACGATGTGCTTCGTCGCACCGCTGTACTGGGCTTCGTAGCTGACCTCGGAGGCGTAGCTGCCGGTCACGTGGATCAGCCCGCTTGACTTGTCAAACGTGATGCTCACGTTGAGTATAGGATCGCCGGTGAAGGTCCACGAAACCTGTTCCCGTTTGGCGAGGTTGGGTGCTTGTGGGCACTTGAGAGGCAGCGGAATACTGGTTGCTTCTTCGCACTCCCGGAACATCGCTCGCATCAGCGGGCGCAGTTCGTCGAGGGATACGCCGGTAGCGCGTTTCTGGATCTTGGCATCGGACAGCGCTGCGATGTTGCCGATCGGTCCGACGCTGGGCGTGTCATCGTGCCAATCGACCCGTGTCTGGTATCCGAAAACATACGTGCTCAACTTCTCGCCCCAGTAATCCTGGTACACCACGGACATCACCACGTTGCCGCGGACGTTGAAGTGGTCGTCCCGCCAGGCTGCCTGGTACCCGTCGGCAGGGTCACCGTGCAGCGTCCACGAGACGACCTGGTTCCCCACAGCCGTTGAGCTGCCTACCTGAGGGCAGTTGAGCGGCGTGAGCACCACAGCCTTCGCGCAGTTTCGGAGCGCCTCCCGCACGGCGGTCGCGACGTGGTCGTTCGTGGCGGCAGAGGGTCTGGCGCCGCTGTCCTCCGTGAAGTCTTCGTCCGGGTCGGAGAAGCAGGAGAACAGGATCATGAGCAGAACGACCGCCGCGATCGCGCCGCCCACCGCACGTCCCGGCTTGGCCGCTGCACCGGACGGGGCCGGAGCCGGTGGCGGGGCCTCCGCGAAGCCGATGTTGATCGTCGGCTGGAACAGGTTGCCGGTGTTGGCGGTTGAGCCGTTGCCGGACGCGGTGGCCGAGCCGGTATCCCCGGCATCCATGCCAGAAGATGGTGTCATCCGTGCCAGTACTCCTCGTCGCCGCGCAGCTCAGCCGTACCAAGACGCGGCCTCCTGCGGGTCTCCCGCTGTGCGTTCTCGATCAGTCCAGTTGGATACCGGTGTTGGCGTTCCCTCCACCGGTTGCCTTGGCGTTGCCTGTATTGCGCACCTGCATCGAACCGACTCCCCGAGCCTTCCCCCGAATACCAGTGTTGGCGTCAGCGCCTTCCTCGGCCGTGGCGTCACCGGTGTGTGAAACGACCACTGATCGTCCTGAGTTTGTGCCGCGCAAAGCTGCCCAGACCGCGACACCGACCGCTGCGACTGCTCCTAGGGCCGATGCCACGGCGGCGATCTTGTTCGCGTCGGCCCACTCTGCCACGGCGAACCAAACGCCCAGACCGGCCACTGCGATGAAGGTGGTGATCAGTACTGCTCGCCCAACAGTCATGGTAAGAGCATCGCCCATATGAGTGCTGTCGTCACACATGGTGCCGTGGACCACGGCCGGCTGTTCACCCCAACAGCGCATCTTCGACCAGTTGGCGCTGCGTGCCTGTGACGGAAGGGTGTTGAGGCTGCTCCACTTGGCCGGCGCGAGTGGAGGGATGGCGTTCATACGACAGCAAAGAGCCCGACCCGCCTGAAAGCGAGCCGGGCTCCGTCCCTGCAGGGGTGTGATCAGCCGCCGTTGCTCGGCTGGTACCGCTGGGCGCGGTAGGTGCGCGGGGTGTTCGCGGTGATGCGGAGGGCCGAGTCGTACAGCGTGCGGCCCAGGGCGGCGCGTGCGCGCAGGGCCGGGTGGGTGGTGCTGTAGTTGTCGGCGTTGGCCGCCTGGTCACCGGCGAACTGGCCGGACGCGAACAGCGCGTAGGTGATGATCGGCTTGCCCGCCGCGTCGAACACGATGCCGGCCTCGTTGCGGCCGTCGTTGAACCAACCGGCCTTCGTCGCCACGTTCAACCGCTCCGCCGACGACAGGTTGAGCCGGATCCCGTCCGTGAACGACGTCAGCGACCGCAGCACCTTCAGCAGGTGCTCGGTGGACGCCGCCGACAGCAGCTGACCCGCGGCCAGCTTCTGGAGCAGCGTGAACGTCTCCCGGGGCGTGGTGGTGCCCAGGAAGAACCGGTTCGGGTTCGCCACCGGCACGACCTGCGTGTGCACGAAACCCTTGGCGCGCAGGATCTCGTTCAGCTCCAACGCGGGCACGACCAGGCCGCACAGCCGCACCGCCGTGTTGTCCGAGACCGTCAGCAACGCCGCCAGCGCGTGCCCGACCGTCACCGAGCTCGGGTAGGCCCCGTCGAGCCCGAAGATCCCGTCGGTGTCCTGGATGACGATCGCCTGCGTGACGTCGACCCGCTGGTCCAGCGTGATCAGGCCGCGGTCGACCTTGTCCAGCACGGCCACCGCGACCGCGATCTTGTTCACGCTGTACGCCTCGACCACGCGGTCGGCCTCGACCTCGACGGCGGGCTTCACCGTGCCGTCCGGGTCGGCCACGCCGATGTAGGACGACCACGTGCCACGCGCGCGCGAGACCAGCGCGGAGTACTTCCACGCGATCTTGCGGCGTGCCTGGTCAGCCGTGGTCGGGATCAACGCGTCCCACTCCGCCTCGGTCGTCTGCGCCTGCGCCGCACCGGCCGTCGTGCCGAGCACGGCGCCGGCCGCCGCGACCGAGCCCAGCCCGAGCGCGAACCTGCGGTTGATGTTCATGTGCCCCCAATCAGTGGATACGCCCCTTGAGACGCCCCAACTGGCCCAAATGTTGCTCCGAACCGGTGAACCCGATCTAACCAGCGGTAATCTGCGGCCATGGCGCAAGGGGTGTTCGTGGTGACCGGGGCCAGTCGGGGCATCGGCGCGGCGACCGCCCGCCTGGCCGCCGAAGCGGGGTACCGGCTGGTCCTCACGGCCCGGGACGCGTCCCGGCTGGCCGAGCTCGCGGCCCGGATCGGCGGGTCCGACCGGGTGTGGGTGGCCTCGTGCGACGTGCGGGTGTACGACGAGGTCGCGGCGCTGATGGGCCGGGTCGAGGAGGAGTGGGGGAGCGTCGACGTCGTGTTCGCCAACGCGGGCGCGAGCGTGACGACCTCGTTCACCTCGACCGACGGCGCGCCGCCCGCCGAGTGGAGCGACATGGTGCTGACCAACGTGTGCGGCCCCGCGTTCACCGCGCGGGCGGCGATGCCCGCGTTGATGCGCCACGCCGGCCACCTGGTGCTCACCGGGTCGGCGGCCGGTCGCGGCGTGCGGCCGGGGAACCTCTACTCGGCCACCAAGTGGGCGGTGACGGGGCTGGCGCAGGCGATCCGCGCCGAGTGCGTCGGCACGGGCGTCCGCGTCACGCTCGTGCAGCCCGGCCTGACCGACACCGGCGGCATCCCGCCGTCGCGCGCCGCCGACCCGAAGCTCGCGCCGGAGGACGTGGCCCGCGCCGTGCTGTACGCGGTGGGCCAACCTCCGTCGGTGGACGTCAACGAGATCCTGGTGCGCCCGGTCGGCCAGGACGCCTACCGGTGAGCCCGGACCCGGCCGCGCGCAACGCGGCCAGCACCTCGGGCGTCGCGTCGAGCGCGTAGTCCGCGCCGAGCAGCAGCAGGTCTGCGGCCACGTGCTCGATCTCGTCGGCGCCCAACCGCACCCGGCACGTCCGGTCGTCGATCGGCTCGACCCGGCCCGGCAGCGCCACCACCAGCCGTGACCGCACGACGTCCGCCGGCGCGTCGACCACCGCCGTGCACGTGTAGCGGTACGGGGCGGCGGTCAGCGAGCGCGCCACGTACGTGGCCGGGTCCTCGGGCGGCTCACGCGGCGTGAAGCGGCGGCCGGTGGCCCGCGGCGCGCCCATCCGGTC
The DNA here is from genome assembly GCF_055603705.1 of Actinosynnema sp. NPDC037264. Lineage (NCBI taxonomy): Bacteria > Bacillati > Actinomycetota > Actinomycetes > Pseudonocardiales > Pseudonocardiaceae > Actinosynnema > Actinosynnema sp. NPDC037264. Next base: position 19,488 of record NZ_JBVJVK010000011.1, read on the forward strand.
CACCCGGAACGTCCGCCAGTCCTCCCGCGCCGGGTCGTAGGCCAGCAGGTACCAGCGCCGGTAGGCGGTCACCAGGCTGCGCGGCTCCACCCGCCGCTCCTGCCCGCGGTGCGTGAACGCGACCACCTCGTGGTCCCGGCACGCCGTCGCCAGCACGCCCAGCGCCGCCGGGTCGGACACCGGGCCGGCCACCGCCATGACCGCGATGGCGTCCCGCACCGCCGCGATCCGCTGCCGCAGCCTGGACGGCAGCACCTGCTCCAGCTTCGCCAACGCCCTGGTCGACGACTCCTCGATGCCCTGCACGCCCGCCGCCGTGCGCAGGCCGACGGCCACCGCCACCGCCTCGTCGTCGTCCAGCAGCAACGGCGGCAGGTTGCGGCCCGACGCGAGCCGGTAGCCGCCGGCGGCGCCGGTCGTGCCGTCGACCGGGTAGCCCAGCTCGCGCAGCCGCTCGACGTCGCGGCGCACGGTCCGGTCCGTGACGCCGAGCCGCTCGGCCAGCTCCGACCCCGTCCAATCACGCCTGCCCTGCATCAGGGACAGCAGGCGCAGCATCCTCCCCGGCATCGTCATCACGGACACCCTATGTCCTAAAGGGCTCCTAGCGTGGTGGCCATGACGACTTACGTGCTCATCCCCGGCGCCTGCCACGGCGGGTGGTACTACGACCCGATCTCCGAACGGCTGCGGGCCGAGGGCCACCAGGTGCACGCGGTCACGTTGAGCACCGGTCGGGTCAACCTGGACGACCACGTGGCCGAGGTGCTGGACCTGGTCGAGCGGCACGACCTGCGTGACGTCGTGCTCGTCGGGCACAGCTACGGCGGCATGGTGATCACCACCGTCGCCGACCGCGTGCCCGACCGGATCGCGACCCTGGTGTACGTGGACGCGTTCGTGCCGCGTGACGGCGAGTCCGCGTACGACATCGTGCACGGCGACTGGCGCAAGTGGTACGTCGAGGGCGCGGCGGGGGACGGGTTCTCCATGGCGCCGCTGCCGATCTTCGACGAGCGCGCCACGGCCCACCCGCTGGCCACCCTGCTGCAACGGGCGTCGATCACCGGCGCCGTCGACCGGGTGACCGACCGGCGGTACCTGTTCATGGCCGACTTCCCGGACAGCCCGCTGGCCACCACGTACGAACGGTTGCGCGACGACCCGGGCTGGCACGTCGAGGCGTGGCCCGCCGGGCACAACGTGCTGCGCGACGCGCCGGAGCGGTTCCTGGAGGCGCTGAAGTCCGCAAGAAAGCAATAACAGTGTGATCCATAGACGCTCTAGCGTGGACGGATGAAGGTCCACGACATGCTCGTTGAAGAGCGGCGTCGGATGGCGGACCTCCTCGACGGGCTGGACGCGGGCCAACTGGCCACGCCCAGCCTCTCGGCGGGGTGGACCGTGCACGACATCGGCGCCCACCTGATCACGTACCTGAAGTTCGGCCAGCTCAAGCTGTACTGGGGCATCGTCTCCATGGCGGCCGACTTCGACCGGCTCAACCGGGAGCTCACCGCCAAGGCGGCCCGGATGCCCACCTCGGAGATCACCGCGCGGCTGCGCCGGTGGTCGACGTCGAAGACGACCATCCCGCGGTCGGGCTACGACCCCGTGCTGGCCGACATCCTGCTGCACGACTACGACGTCCGCCTGCCGCTGGGCATCGAGCGCGACATGCCGGAGGACCGGCTGTGGGTGGCGTTCCAGCACCTGGCGGCCAAGCCGTCGCCGGGGTACGCGATGGGCTCCCGGCTGGCGGGCCTGCGGCTGGAGGCCGTGGACACCGGCTGGGCGTCCGGCAGCGGTGCGGTGGTGCGCGGGGACGCCGAGTCGCTGGTGCTGGCGATGAGCGGCCGCGCGGTGGGGCTCGACGCGCTGGAGGGCGACGGCGTGCCGCTGCTGCGGGAACGCGTCGCCGCGCCGCCGCCGCGCGGACCGCTGGAGCGGCTGAAGACCGTGCTCAACGTCGTGGTCGACCCGCCGCCCGCGGACCGCCGTTCCCGCGACGCCGTCGGCGGTTCCTGACACCCAGGGAAAAGCGAACCGGTGGCGGGGTCCGTGGGGACCCCGCCACCGGTCATGCGGTCGGTCCGTGGTGCCGGACCGCCCGTTCTGGTCGGATCACCCCACGGTGCAGGGGTTACCGTTCACGCGGAAGTCGGTCGGCGGGGTCGTCGTGCCCGACCCCGAGGAGTTGAAGCCGACGTTGACCGAACCGCCGACCGGCACGTTGGCGTTCCACCCGACGTTCGTCGCGGACGCCGCCTGACCCGACTGGGCCCACGTGGCCGACCAGCCCTGCGTGATCTTCTGGTTGCCCGGCATGGTGAACTCCAGCTTCCACGACGTCCACGCCGACGGGCTGGTGTTCGTCACGGTGATGTTCACCGACATGCCCGTGGACCAGGTCGAGGCGCGCCAGACCACCTTGCAGTAGTTGGCCGACACGTCCGGCTTGGTCCGCACGCTCACCTGCGGCGACATGCCCGAGCGCAGGTTCGCGCCGTTCTTCGCGATGACGGCGAACTGGTAGGCCGTGTCCGGCCGCAGGCCCGTCAGCGTCGCCGTCGGCGAGGTGACCGTGGCGACGACGCGCAGCGCGTCACCCTCGACGGAGATGACGTCGTACTCCTTGACGCCGCTCTCCGGGTCGGTGGACGCCGTCCACGTCAGCTTCGTGCCCGTCGTGGTGGTGTCGGAGGCCACCGGGGTGCCCGGGGTCGACGGCGCGGTGGTGTCGACCGGCGGGGCGGTCGTGACCTTCTCCGCGGCCCAGCTGGCGATCCACGCGAACGCGGAGTTCCAGTTGACCGTGACCTCGTTCACCGAGTACGCCTCGATGTGGTCCACGAAGCACTTCTGCGCCTTGCAGCCCGTGAGCAGGCGCGCCGCGATCGGGTCCTGCAACGCGCTGTTCGGGCCACCCGAGAGCGCGCCGGGCGGCGCGGTCGGCAGGGTCGGCTCCAGCTGGTTCGCCCAGTGCCGGTGGTGCACGTTCTTCACCGGCTGCTCGCCGTAGCCCGAGACGTACGAGTACGACATCGGGTTGCGGCCCAGCAGGTAGTTCAGGCCCTGGAACACGCCCGCGCGGTACTTGGCCGCGCCGGTGAAGTCGTGCGCCAGCGCGAGCACCGAGATGTTGTTCGCGACGAGGCCGTTGGAACCCCAGTCGTAGCCCTCGGTCGGGCGGTACGGCGCGGGGTAGCCCTGGGTCGACATCTGCGACAGGTGGGCGTCCGCGACCGTGGTGAACGCCGACTTGATCGCGGTGATGTCCGAGGCGGGCAGGCCGTTGGGCACGAGCGCCAGCGTGATGTCGCCCAGCGGGCCGGTGGAGCCCCAGTCGAAGCCGCGCGCCGTCAGGCTCTTGCCCTTGAAGTGCGTCGACGACGTGAGGTCGCTGCGGTAGGAGGACTCACCGGTGGTGGTGAACATCTCCGCCGCGGCCCAGTAGAACTCGTCGGTCAGCGTGGCGTCGCTGTAGGAGCCGCCGCCGGTGCCGTCGTTCGGGTCGGCGATCTTGTTCGGGTTCGCCTTCGCCGCCGCGTACGCCTTGGTGGCCGCCGCGAGCGCCTTCGCCGAGAACGCCGGGTCGATCGTCTTCCAGATGCGGGCCGCCTGCGCCGCCACCGCGGCCGTGTTCAGCGTCGCCGCCGTGCTGGTCGCGGAGAGGCGACGGGCCTGCGGGTCCTGGTGGGGGAGCAGCGGCAGGCCGGTCCAGTTCTGGTCGTGGATCTTGTGGTGCACCATGCCGTCGGGCGCCTGCATCTTCAGCAGGAACTCGACCTCCCAGCGCGCCTCGTCCAGGATGTCCGGCACCCCGTTGGCCTTCTCCGGGATGTTCAGCTTGCCGTCGCCGAGCGCGGCCGCGTCGCCGATCAGCTTCGCGCGCTCGTAGGTGTTGAGCACCTGCCACGCGGAGATGCCGCCGTTGACGACGTACTTGCCGTGGTCGCCCGCGTCGTACCAGCCGCCGCGCACGTCGAGCGTGTAGCCGCAGGTGATGGTCGCGAGGCAGGGGACGTTGTCGTCACCCTGGTTCGGCGCGACGTTGAGGTGGCCGGCGGGGCGCGCGTACTGCTCGCCCACGTACTGCGCCTCGATCGGGATGCCGCTGCGGTTGTGGTAGAAGTACGCCAGCGCGTCGTACCGCAGCTTCTTGATCTCGTCCGTCGCGATGTCGAACGGGAAGCTGGTCTCGGTGCCGACGGTCAGCGTGTAGCCGGTGCCCGCCGTGTCGAACGACGAGAAGTCGATCAGGTGCGTGGAGTCGCCGGACTCGGCGTCCAGGCCCTTCGGCGTCGTCTGGCCCGAGGCCACCGTCGTGCCCGCGGAGTTCTTCAACGCCCACGGCTGCGCGGTGGTCGCGTCCGAGGTCAGGGTCGCGTGCTTGGGCAGGCCCGGCACGTAGGCGACCTGGTTGACGTTGATCTTCTTCGCCGGGTTGGCCGGGTCGCCGCCCGGCGGCTTCACGCCGCCGATGAGGGAGACGTTGTCCACGCAGACCGTCGTGTCGGCCGCCACGGCGCCCAGGTGGAACGTCACCTGGCCATTGCCCGCGTCGGGGAAGTCCAGCGTGGAGGTGAACGTGAAGGTGAAGCGCTGCTTCGTGGTGGTCAGCGCGATGTCCTGCTTCGCGATCGTCCGGTAGGGGCTCACGCCCTCACCGGCCGCCGCAGCCGCCGGCCGGGCGACCGAGGCGTAGGCGTCGAAGGACATCGTGTAGGACTGGCCCGCCTCGAACGGCACGCCGTTCTGGCCGATCAGCGAGTCCCACGGGTTGACCGTGCCGCCGGTGACCGTGGCGCACAGCTCGCCGTTCGTGACGCGGTTCGACACGCCCGCGCTGGCCCACCACGGGTCGGCCGAGCCGCTGCTGAACGTGCCGTTGACCAGCCGTTCGTAGTCCGCCGCGTAGGCCGTTCCGGACGCTAGCGCGCCGCTCACCGCCACTAGTGCGAGGGCCGCGGTGGCCTGGCGGCGCCACCGGGGAGAAGGAAGCGATCTCATGGACTTGGGTCTCCTCCGTCTGCTCTGACGGTTGACGACGCTTCTGGGAGCGCTCCCTGGGAGCGCTCCCAGGGACTCTAGAGTGACTCGGCTTACATTCACAACCCTCGATTTGACCTCTAGTTAGCTGGAGGTCACACAGTGTGAGCGCCAACTTCGGTCGCTTTTCGGGGATGAGGTGCGCGTAATGCGTTCGACGGGGTTCGACGGGATGAGCGCTGCCGTCGCGGTGGCACGATGACGCACGTCGGGATCACGTTGCCGGGCTTCGGGACCGACGCGGTGGAGCACGCGCAGCACGCCGAGGGGCTGGGGCTGGAGTCGGTGTGGCACGGCGACCACCTGATCCCGGTGAACCCGTTCCTGGACTCGACGTTGGTGCTCGCGACGGTCGCCGCCACCACCAATCGGATCAAGCTGGGGTTCGGCGTGATGGTCCTGCCGCTTCGGCCGGTCGCCTGGGCGGCCAAGCAGGTCGCCACCCTGCAGCACCTGTCCGGGGAACGGGTGCTGCTCGGCGTCGGCATCGGCGGCGACGCGCACGGCGAGGCGGCGTGGCGCGCGGTCGACGTGCCGTTCGCGGAACGCGGCCGGCGGGCGGACGCGGCGCTGGCCGTGCTGCCGGGCCTGGTGCGGGGCGAGGCGGCGTCGGTGCACGGCGCGGACGTCGTGCTGTCGCCGGGCGCGGCGATGCCGCCGGTGCTCGTCGGCGGTGGCGGCACCGCCGCGCTGCGGCGGGCGGCGCGGTTCGGCGACCACTGGTACCCGGCGTTCGTGCCGTTCCGCGTGGTGTCGTCGGGCACGGCGCGGTTGCGGGAGCTGGCCGGGGAGCACGGGCGGCCGGTGTGCGGGGTGACGGTCGGGGTGAGCGTGGCGCTGGGCGACGTGCCCGCGTCCGTGGTGGAGCACCGGATCCGGTCGATGACCGACTACGGGCTGACCGAGGGGCAGGCGCGGGAGGTGCTCGTGACCGGGTCGGTCGAACGGGCCCGCGACCACTTCGGGCGGCTGGCGGAGGCGGGCGCGGACCGGGTGGTCGCGATGCCGTTCACCGAAGACCGGTTCCGGCAGGCCGAGCTCGTCGCACGGGCTACGGTGGCGTGATGACCGAGAGGATCTTGCGGGCCAACGGCGTCGACCTGTGCGTGGAGACCTTCGGCGCGCCGGCGGACCCGGCGGTGCTGCTCATCGCCGGCGCGACGGGGTCGATGCTGTCGTGGGCCGACGGGTTCTGCGCGCGGCTGGCGGACGGCGGGCGCTACGTCATCCGGTACGACCACCGCGACACCGGTCGGTCGCTGACCTACCCGCCGGGCGAGCCGGGCTACGGGTTCGCGGACCTGGCGGCGGACGCGGTCGGCGTGCTGGACGCCCTGGCGGTGGCGCGGGCGAACGTCGTCGGCATCTCGATGGGCGGTGGGCTCGCGCAGCTCCTCGCGCTCGACTTCGCCGACCGGGTGGCGTCGCTGACGCTGATCGCCACCAGCCCGGCGGGCCCGAACGCGCCGGGCCTGCCGCCCATGTCGCCCGCGTTGCAGGCGCACTTCGCCGCCGGCGCCCCACCCGCGCCCGAGTGGACCGACCGCGCCGCCGTGGTCGAGCACCTGGCGACGGCGGACCGGCCCTACGCCGGACCGCGTCCGGTGGACCTGGACGCGGCGCGCGCGACGGCGGGGCGCGTGTTCGACCGGGCGCGGGACATCGCGTCGAGCGCCAACCACTTCCAGGCCGGCGGCGGTGAGTCGTGGCGCGCCCGGTTGGGCACGATCTCGGCGCCGACGCTGGTGGTGCACGGCGACGTGGACCCGCTGACCCCGCCGGGGCACGGCGAGGCGATGGCGCGGGAGGTGCCCGGCGCGCGGTTGCTGCTGCTGGAGGACTGCGGCCACGAGTTGCCGCCGGGTGTCTGGGACGTGGTCGTGCCGGCGATCGTGGAGCACACCGACCTGGCCGGGCCGTCACCCGAGGAGGTGGCGGCGCGGAGCCTGCGGCTCGGCTGACTCCCGCTCAGCCGCGGTCGATGATCGCGGCGTAGCCGTGGGGCACGATGCGCTCGGCCATCTGCCGGTACGCCTCCGGGTCATCGGGCGCCCACGTGGCCAACCCGTCGACGTAGCGGTTGGCCGCGCAGAACATCGCGGCGATCAGCACGGTGTCGTGCACCTCGATGTCCGTGGCGCCCTGCTCCTTCGCCTTGGCGATCAACTCGGCCGTCACCGCGCGCCCGCTCTCGGTCACCGCCGTGGCGATGTCCAGCAACGCCAGCATCTTCGGCGTGTGCTCGTAGTCCTCGGGCAGTTGGGCGGCGGCGAAGGCGCCGTGGGAACCCGCGCAGAACTTGCACTTGTTCAACTCGGAGACGTGCGCGGCGATCAGCTCGCGCTCGCCGCGGGACAGGTCGCTCGGGCCGCGCAGCATCACCTCGGTGAGTTCGGTGAGCGGTCGGCCCGTCTCGGGGCGGTAGTTCATCAGCCCGGCCATCCCGGGCAGGTCGTTGTGCAGCTCGATGTGCGGCATGTGATCAGTGTTCCGAGCGCGGGACACCCTGGTCGAGCGGCGATCGGGCGAAAACAAAACACAGTTATGTTACGTGTTCGCCCGACTCGCCGCCCCGGTTCACCTGGACGGGCGGTGCGTGCCGCGTCCGAGTGCGTGTCAGGCGCAGGCGTCGCGGTCGATCTGGTAGGCCGGGGCGTTCCGCTCGGCGCGCACCGGCGTGGTGGAGATCGCTGGGGCGACACGGTGTGGGCCGGGTCGCAAGCGGAGTGCTCGACCGAGCCCTGTCCTTTGTGGATGAACGGGATAGGCGTGACCCGCTGCCCGGGCGCTGGTGCGCCGTTCGTGTGAGCGCTCCCATGACGCGGGGCAAGAATGTGCGAGTAGTTCGCGTTCACCCTTGACTGGTGTAGACCATTTCCGGTTGAGTGGCCCCCATCACACGTCCGAGGGCGCTCGAACGGAAAAGAGTGATCTTGTGTCGAGATTCCGCGTAGTGGCGGCGATCGCCGCTTTCGTGGTCGGGGCGGCGCTGACCGTCGTGGTGGCCAACACCGCCGCCGCGGCCGCCTGTGCGTCCGCTTGGACCCCGTCGGCCGTCTACACCGGCGGCATGACGGCGTCGCACGCCGGGCACAACTGGCAGGCCAAGTGGTGGACCCAGAACGAGACCCCGGGCTCGGCCGCGGTCTGGGCCGACCAGGGCGCCTGCGGCGGTGGCACGACGCCGCCGCCCGCCTGCGACTACCCGGCGTGGGTGCAGGGCCAGTGGTACACCGCCGGCAGCATCGTGCGCTACACCGACGGCAAGTACTACATCGCCGAGCACGACAACCCGGGCTACGACCCGGTCATCAGCACCTGGTACTGGAACCCCCACAACTGCGGCTCGACCCCGACCACCACGACCACCACGCCCGCGCCGGGCGGCTTCGTGGTGAGCGAGGCGCAGTTCCGGCAGATGTTCCCGAACCGGAACCCCTTCTACACCTACGCCGGGCTCACGGCCGCGCTCGGCGCGTACCCCGGTTTCGCCAAGACCGGCTCGGACACCGTCCGCAAGCAGGAGGCGGCGGCGTTCCTGGCCAACGCCAACCACGAGACCGGCGGGCTGGTGCACATCGTCGAGCAGAACCAGGCGAACTACCCGCACTACTGCGACGCGGGCCAGCCCTACGGCTGCCCGGCCGGCCAGGCGGCCTACTACGGCCGCGGTCCCATCCAGCTCAGCTGGAACTTCAACTACAAGGCGGCGGGCGACGCGCTCGGCCTGCCGCTGCTGACCAACCCGTGGCTGGTGCAGAACGACGCCTCGGTGGCCTGGAAGACCGCCCTCTGGTACTGGAACACGCAGTCCGGCCCGGGCACGATGACCCCGCACAACGCGATGGTCAACGGCTACGGCTTCGGCGAGACGATCCGCAGCATCAACGGGTCGCTGGAGTGCGGCGGGCGCAACCCGGCGCAGGTCCAGAGCCGGGTCGACGCCTACCAGCGGTTCGTCGGCATCCTCGGCGTGCCGGCGGGCGCCAACCTGTACTGCTGAGGTGGTGACGGGGGTCGCGCGGCGGCCCCCGTCCCGCATCACCGGTCCAGGTGCGCGAGCACGGCCCACCCGAACGACCCCGGCGACTCGACCCACGGCAGGTGGCCCGCGCCGGGCAGCACGACCCGCGCCACGTCCGGCAGCGCGGCGGCCAGCGAGTCCACCGCCCACCGGGGCCGCACGTCCGCCGCGCCGTCCACGATCAGCGTCGGCACGGGCAGGTCGCGGCAGCGGGCGATCATCTCCTCCTCGTCCCGCTCGCGGGATTCCGCGTTCAACGCGGCGTTGGCCTCCTCGTTCACGCCGAACCACGGCGTGGCCAACTCCTCGGCCCGCTGCCGCGCCGTGGCCGGGTCGGCGAAGTCCGCCGTCCACCGGCGGACCGCCGCGTCACGCCCGGCCTGGCCCGGGACGTCCGGCCCGAGCCGTTCGGCGAGGTTGCGCCGGTACTCCTCGCGCCACCGCCGGCCCAACCCGGTGCCGGAGACGTAGACCAGCGACGTGACCCGGTCGGGGTGGGCCAGCGCGTAGTGCAGCGCCACGTCCGCGCCCCAGGAGTGGCCGAGCAGGGCCATCTTCGACAGTCCGAAGTGGACTCGGACGGCGTCGAGGTCGGCGAGCGTCCGGGCTGTCGAGTACGGCCCCTCGCGCTCGGACCGGCCACCGCCGCGCTGGTCCCAGCGGATCACCCGCACCCGGTCGGCCAGCAGGGCGGCGAGCCCGTCGAGCACGTCCCACAGCCCGGGGCCGCCGTGGCACAGCACGAGCGGCTCGCCTCGCCCCCAGTCGACTCGCCCCGAGTCGGCACGCCCCGAGTCGACAGCCCACAACACGCGGCCGTCGTCCGCGATGACCTTGTGCTCCTCCATGCAGCCCAGTGTCAGCCAACCAGGCGTCGGATCACACTGATCGGACCAATTGAGTCGATGTCGGCGATCTTCACCGGCACGCCCTCGGTCGACGCGTGCACCGCGCGCACGCCGTCCACGGCCATCGCCACGTGCGACTGGCCGGCGTAGTAGATGATCAGGTCGCCCGCCCGGACCTGCGCCCTCGTCACCGCCCTGCCCGCCGTGGCCTGCACGTAGGTGGTGCGCCCGATCGTCACGCCCGCCTCGCGGTAGGCGGCCTGCGTGAGGCTGGAGCAGTCCCACGCGTCGGGTCCGTTGGCGCCGAACACGTACCGCTCGCCGCGCTGGGCGAGGGCGAAGTCCAGCGCCACGCCGGCGGCTCCCGGCGGGACGGCGACGTCCGAGGTGTCGCCGGGAGCCGCGAGCACCGCCTTGTCGGCCGCGCTGAGCGACCGGTACTGCGCCCGCGCGTCCGCGACCTGCCGGTCCACCGCCGTCTTGCGGCCCGCGAGGTCGGCGACCAGTCGTTCCGCCTCGCCGGCCGCGGTGGCCGCGCGTCGCTGCGCGTCCTGCGCGCCGGCCGTGGCCCGTTCGGCGTCGTCGACGGCGGCCGACAGCCGGCCCAGCGCCTCCTCGTTGTCCGCGGCGAGCACGCCGAGCGCGCTCATCCGGTTCAGGAAGTCCTGCTGCGAGTCGCTGATCAGCAGCGCGGACAGCCCGGTGAACCGCGCGCCCTCGAACGACGCCTCGGTGAGCAGGTCGACCTGCCCGCGCACGGCCTCCTGGTCGGCTCTCGCCCGGTCGCCGAGCCGCGTGGAGTCGGCGAGGTCGGCGTTGGCGCGGTCCAGCTCGCCCTGCTTGGCCTTGAGGTCGTCCTGGGCCTTCAGGTGCTCCTCGTGCAGCCGTTCGGCCTCGCGCGACAGCTCCTCGTACGTCGCCAGCGCGTCGGACGCGTTCGGCTGCGCGAGGGCGGGCGCCGGCACGGTCAGCGCCGCGACGACGGCCGCGGCCAACGCGGTGGCGCGCCTACCCGGATGTGCGTTCACAGTCAGGGCTACGGGTGGCTGGACCAGTCGGTTCAGATCCTTGACCCGGATGACGTTCACGATTATGGTCTAGACCACATCGCGGGGTGTGACGCACCGTTCCCGGTTCGTCACCGTCGCGTGTTCCGGCCGCCGCGGAAATGGACCCTGCCTTGGAGACCCCCTCCGGGTCTCCTCCGAAGGAGCTGGACACATGAGCCTGAAACGCAAGCTCGCGGTGGCACTGGCCGCCGTGGGCATCACCCCGTTCTTCGTCGTGATGTCGGCGGGAACGGCGAGCGCGCACGGCTACATCTCGTCGCCGCCCAGCAGGCAAGCGATGTGCGCGCAGGGCCGGATCTCCAACTGCGGCCCCATCGTCTACGAACCGCAGAGCGTGGAAGGTCCGAAGGGCCAGCGCAACTGCCACGCCGGGTTGAGCCAGTTCGCCCAGCTCAACGACGACAGCCGGCCCTGGCCCACCACCCAGGTGGGCAACAGCGTGACGTTCAACTGGACGCTCACCGCCCGGCACGCCACCAGCACGTGGGAGTACTACGTCGGCGGCACCCGGATCGCCGAGTTCAACGACGGCGGCAGGCAGCCCGCGGCCACCGTGACGCACAACGTGAGCCTCGGCGGTCGCACCGGCCGGATCAAGCTGCTGGCCATCTGGAACATCGCCGACACGCCCATGGCGTTCTACTCGTGCGTCGACCTCCAGGTCGGCTCCGGTGGCGGCACGCCGACCACCACGACCACGCCGACCACGACCACACGACCGACGACGACCACGACGCAACCTCCCGCGGGCGGCACGTGGGCGGCCAACACCGCCTACTCGGTCGGTTCGCAGGTGACGTACGGCGGGGTGGGCTACCGCTGCATCCAGGCCCACACGTCCCTCGTGGGCTGGGAGCCGCCGAACACCGCGTCCCTGTGGCAGCGGCTCTGAACCCCTGACGCGGAGCCGATGTGACCGCAGCCCGTCCGCGCCGACCCTGTGACGGCGCGGGCGGGCCGTCCGGCGAAGGAGACGACCTTGCGACGCCTCGCAGCCCTGGTGGCCGGTGTGCTCGTGCTGGCCGGTTGCGGCTCCACCCCCGCGGCGGCCCCGGCCCCCGCTCCGACCGTGGTGGAGAGCAACGAGTTCAACGAGACCGACGTGATGTTCCTGCAGATGTCCGTGCCGCACCACAAGGCCGGGCTGGAGATCGTGCGGCTGGCCGAGGACGGCCCCGTGCGCGCGGAGGTGAAGACCCTGGCCGCGGCCATCGAGGTCACCCAGCTGTCCGAAGTGGACTCGATGACCCAGTGGCTGGCGGACTGGAAGCAGCCCGAGACGGCGGGCCAGGACCCGCAGCTGCACGCCGGGCACGGCGGTGACCACTCGACCAGCCCGGAGGCCATCGCCGAAGTGGCCGCGACCGGTTCCGCCGACTTCGAGAAGGCGTTCCTGAACCTGCTCATCGGCCACCAGCACAACGCGGTGGCGATGGCGAAGCTGGAGAAGGAGGTCGGCGTCAACCCGCAGGCGAAGGAGCTGGCGGAGCGGATCTTCCACTCCCGCACCGCGCAGATCGCGCAGATGCTCGGCTACCTCGGCTAGGGCCGTGACCGGCGCCCTTCGCCGCGGCGGACCGCCCGACGGAGGCCGCCGGTCGCGGCACTAGAGGTCGAGCCGCAGGCCGCTGGTGAAGCGACGGTGCTCGCCCGTCACCGGATCGGTGAACTCGAGCACCTTCGCCAGCAACTGCAACGGGTCGGTGAAGTCGTCCAAGGGCTTCTCGCGCAGGACGGGGTAGAAGTCGTCGTGGCGGATGGGCACGCCGAGCGACGCCATGTGCAGGCGGAGCTGGTGCGTGCGGCCGGTGCGGGGCAGGAGCCGGTACCGGCCCCAGCCGTCGCGGTGCTCGACCAGCTCGACCCGCGTCTCGGCGTTCGGCGGACCGGGCACCTCCTGCGCGGTGATGACGCCCTTGACCTTCACGATCCGGCTGCTGACGGTCCTCGGCAGCGTCAACGCCGGGTCGTGCGGCGCGATGGCCTCGTACTCCTTGCGCACCGCGCGGTCGGCGAACAGGGTCTGGTACTTGCCGCGCAAGGTCGGTTCGACCACGAACATGACCAGCCCGGCGGTCACGCGGTCCAGCCGGTGCGCCGGGCTCAGGTGCGGCAGCCCGAGGTCGCGGCGCAGCCGCACGAGCGCGGTCTCGACCACGTGCTTGCCGCGCGGGATGGTGGCCAGGAAGTGCGGCTTGTCGACCACGAGGATGGCGTCGTCGCGGTGCACGACCCGGACCTCGAACGGCACCGCCACCTCGTCGGGCAGGTCGCGGTGGAACCACACCGCGCCGCCGGGCGTGAACGCGGCGTCCGGCGCGATGGGCCCGGCGAGGTCGTAGACGCGGCCTTCGGCGAGCATCAGGTCGATCCGCTCCGGCGCGACCCGGGGCAACCGCTCGACCAGGTGATCGCGAACGGTCGCCCACGGCCCCTCGTCGGGGAACCGCAGGCGTGCCGGGTCGAGGCCGTGGCGCTGGTCGAGCGGCGGCCGGAGCTTGCGCCTCATCGTCACGCAGCGTACGCCGGGGCCTTCTCGTCCGAGGCCACCGGAGTGGCGAACCCCTTGACGACCAGCAGCACGCCCAGCGCGATCTCGAACAGCCCGCCCGGCACGGAGAGCGCCACGCCGACGCCGTAGCCGAGGACTTCGAGCACCGCGCCCAGCAGGAAGACGGCGTAGCCGACCACGCCCCACGCCGCGATGGCGCGGGGGACCAGGCGGGCGCGGAGCAGGACCCGGCAGAACAGCACGCCCACCGCGCCCACGGCCATCATCGCGACCTGGTAGCTGTAGTGGTTGCCCGCCGCGCCCACCCCGGCCGACGCCGGCAGCAGCACGAACACGACGCCGACGGCCAGCAGCGCCGCCTCGACCGCCCGGCCGACCAGGTACGCGTGCGCGGTGAGCTCGCTGTGCGGGCGCAGCACCGGGAACGCCAGCACGCCGATGCCGACCACGACGGCGGAGTTCGCCAGCATGAGCAGGGCCCCGGCGCCCACCTGCGCGCTCGAACCCGAGCCGACCAGGGCGGTGCCCCCGCCGTACGCGACGAACGCCACGAGGAACAGCGTCCCCACGGTCCGGCCGATGGCTCTCGATGACATGGGGTTCCCCTTCGACGGCGGGCTCAGCCTTACTTAGTAAGGCGGACGGTACCGTACTAAGTACGGAGCTGTCACCGCCGGAGGTCGGGTTGTCGAAGCAAGGCGCACCACTGAGCCGGGAACGCGTCCTGCGCGCCGCCGTCGCCATCGCCGACGCGGGCGGGATCGCGGGGTTGACCATGCGGTCCCTCGCCGACGCGCTCGGGGTCAAGCCGATGTCGCTGTACCACCACGTGGCGAACAAGGACGAGATCCTCGACGGCATCGTGGACGTGGTCTTCGGCCGGATGGAGCTGCCGACGCCCGGCGGCGACTGGCGGCACGAGATGGTCAAGCGGGCGAACTCCGCGCGCGACGTGCTCCGGCGGCACCCGTGGGCGATCGGCCTGCTGGAGTCGAGGAAGGCGCCCGGCCCGGCGACGCTGCGGCACCACGACGCGACCATCGGCACCCTGCGCCGCGCCGGCTTCCCGGTCGCGACGACCGCCCACGCCTACGCCCTGCTGGACAGCTACGTGTACGGGTTCGCGGTCCAGGAGGCCGCGCTCCCGTTCAGCGGCCCCGACTCCGCCACCGAGGTGACCGAGGACATCCTGGCGCACCTCGCGCGGGAGGACTACCCGTACCTCGTGGAGATGGCCACCGAGCACGTCCTGCGACCGGGCCACGACTTCGCCGACGAGTTCGCGTTCGGGCTCGACGTGATCCTCGACGCCATGGCGGCCTGGCTGCCCGGGGGGATCAGTCCAGGCTCGTGAACTCGACCTGGTACCCCAGCGCGCCGAACATGCCGGTCAGCATCTTGCGGGTGTTGTCGTCGGCCCGCTGCACCAACCCGGACTCCCGCGCCGCGTCGGAGATCTTCTGCTCGGCCGCCACGTAGAACGGCTGCTGGTCCTGCGTCTCCACGAGCGAGGCCAGCCGGTCGAACAGCCCGCGCTCCTGCGCGAACACGTAGCACCGCTGCTGGTCCAGGTTCGGCTTGTCCAGCACCGCCTTCGGCAACGCCAGCTGGACCTTGCGCGCCTCGCCGGACGCGGTCGTCGGCGGCACCCGCAGCGCGTCCTCGGCCAACCCGCCGAAGTCGACGTAGGCGTTCACCGTGCCGGCCGCCACGAACAGCGTCCGCTGCCCGGCCAACGCCGACGGCACGTACCGGACGTCGCGCTCGAGGTCGAGCACGACCTGGAACTCGCCCGCCGAGGCGTGGTACTGGCTCAAGTCCCGCAACGACTGCAGCAACGCGGGTTGGCTGCGGTCGATCGTGTCCGTGCCCGTCAGCAACCGGGGCACCACCAACACCGCCGCCACCAGGACCCCGACCGCCACCAGCGCCGCCGCCGCCACACCGATGCGCCATCTCATGGCGGCGGGATACCCCGGCGCGCTACCAGGGAATCCGCCTCCCGTCGCGGAAGAACCCGCCGGTCGGCCCGTCGTCGGGCAACGTCGCCGCCCACACCACGCTCGCCGCGCCCTGCTCGACCGGCCGCCCGCCGGCGCCGCCCAGGTCTGACGCGACCCACCCCGGGCACACCGCGTTGACCTTCATCGCCGGCAGTTCGGCCGCCAACATCAAGGTCAACGCGTTCAACGCCGCCTTCGACGTGCCGTAGGCCGGCGTGCCGCCGCCCATCGACGCCAACGACGCGGCCTCGCTCGACACGTTCACCACCCGCGCCCGCCGGGCCGCCCGCAGCAGTGGCAGCAGGGCCAGGACGGTCCGCCACGGCCCGTAGAAGTTGGTCTCCATGGCCTCCCGGACGACCCCCAGATCGGCCGACGACGCGCGCTGCCAGGTGTCGTAGTGGATGGCCGCGTTGTTCACCAGCACGTCCAGCCGCCCGTGCCGCGTGGTCAGGTGCGCGGCCAGTTCGGCCGCCGACGCGTCGTCGGTCACGTCCAGCCGGCAGTGGTCGACGCCCAGCCGTTCGGCCGCCGACCTGGCCTTCCCCGCGTCACGCGCGGTCAGCACCACGACGTGGCCGAGCGCGGCCAGCCGACGGCACACCTCCAGCCCGATGCCCCGGTTCCCGCCCGTCACGACCGCCACCGGCGCGTCCGCCATGCCCGTCCTCCCCGAGTCCTGCCGCCCGGACATTCTCCCTGGTTGACCGGCGGTCCGGCCGATGAGGTTCGATGGTGGGGAGGAGTCGCGCGAACGAGGGGAGACCGCCGTGTACGAGACGCTGAAGAAGATCCTCGTCGACACGTTGAAGGTCGAGCCGGAGCAGATCACCCCGGAGGCGACCAAGGACGACCTCGACCTGGACTCGCTCGCGTTCGTGGAGCTGTCGATGGTGCTCGGCAAGGAGCACGGGCTGCACATCAGCGACGACGAGCTGTTCGACATGGAGACCGTCGGCGACATCGTGGCGCTGATGGAGGAGCGCGCCGGTGACCGGTCTTGACATCGCGGTGACCGGGCTCGGCCTCGTCACGCCGGGCGGTGTCGGCGTGGAGGCGGGCTGGGCGGCGGTGCGCGCGGGCCGTTCGACCGCCGCGCACGACCCGGTGCTCGCCGGTCACGAGGTGACGATCTCGTGCCGCGTCCCCGACTTCGACGCCGACGCGCTGCTCGGCGCGCGGCGGGCCGTCCGGCTCGACCGGTTCACCAGGTTGGCGCTGGTCGCGGCACGGGAGGCGGTCGCCGGGGAAGACCTCGCCGGCTGGGACGCGGCGCGGGTCGGCGTGGTGATCGGCACGTCGGCGGGCGGCGTCGAGACCTTCGAGCGGCAGCACGGCGTGCTGCTCGCCGACGGGCCGACCGGGGTGTCGCCGCTGGTGCTGCCCATGCACCTGCCGAACATGGTCGCGGGTCAGCTCGCGATCGAGTTCGGCTTCCGCGGGCCGAACCTGGTGGTGTCGACGGCGTGCGCGTCCGGCGCCACCGCGATCGGCGTCGCGTGCGACCTGCTCGCCGCGCGGCGGTGCGACGTGGTGCTGGCCGGCGGCGTCGACGCGCTGCTCACCCCGGTGACCATGGCGGGTTTCGCCCGGATGGGCGCGCTGTCGCGGCGGGACGACGCGGCGACGGCGTCGCGGCCGTTCGACGTGGACCGGGACGGGTTCGTGGCGGGCGAGGGCGCGGCGGTGCTCGTGCTGCGGCGCGCGGAGGACGCGCGGGCCGACCGGCGGCGGGTCCGGGCGCGGGTCGTCGGGTACGGCGCGACCGCCGACGCGCACCACATCACCAACCCGGACCCCGAGGGGCGGGGCGTGATCGCGGCGACGAAGGCGGCGCTGGCGGACGCGGGCGCGTCGGCTCCGGACGTCGACCACGTCAACGCGCACGGCACGTCGACGCAGCTCAACGACCTGGTGGAGGGGCGCGTGCTGGCGGAACTGCTGCCGTCCGGGCCGCTGGTGACGTCGACCAAGGGCGTGACCGGGCACATGCTCGGCGCGGCCGGCGCGGCGGAGGCGGTGTTCACCGTGCTCGCGGTCGAGCAGGGCCTCGTGCCGCCGACCGCGAACCTCGCGACCCTCGACCCCCGGCTGGACCTCGACGTGGCGACCTCCGCGGTGCCGAGGGAGATCGACCTGGCGTTGAGCAACTCGTTCGGGTTCGGCGGGCAGAACGCGGTGCTCGCCATCGCGAAGGCGTGAGCGGGGGAGGACGATGACCTACCGCGGTGCGGTGCTCCTCGGGGTCGGCGCGAGCCTGCCGGCACGGGTCGTCACCAACGACGACCTGGCCGCCCGCCTGGACACCTCGGACGAGTGGATCAGGTCGCGCACCGGCATCGGCGCGCGGAGGTGGGTGGAGCCGGGCACGTCGACGTCGGACCTGGCCGTCGACGCGGGCGCGCGGGCCCTGCGCTCCGCCGGGACGTCCACTGTGGACGCGGTGATCGTCGCGACGACCACGCCGGACCGGTCGTGCCCGGCGATCGCGCCGGACGTCGCGGCCCGGCTGGGCCTGATCGGCGTGCCCGCGCACGACGTGGCCGCCGTGTGCACCGGCTTCCTGTACGGCCTGGCGAACGCGGTCGGCCTCATCGCGAGCGGCGCGGCGCGGACCGTGCTGCTGATCGCCGCCGAGACGTTCTCCACCATCCTCGACCCGGACGACCGCGGCACGGCGGTGATCTTCGGTGACGGGGCGGGCGCGGTCGTCGTGGGCGAGGGGGAGGGCATGATCGGCCCGTGCGTGCTCGGCAGCGACGGCACCGGGGCCGACCTCATCCAGGTGCCGGCGGGTGAGCGGCACTTCCGGATGAGCGGCAAGGAGGTGTTCCGGCAGGCGGTCGAGCGGATGTCGGACGTCGCGCTGGAGGCGTTGGCCCGCACCGGCCTCGGCCCGGAGGACGTCGACCACCTCGCGCCGCACCAGGCGAACCGGCGCATCTGCGACGCCGTCGCCCGCCGACTCGGGCTCGACGAGGCGAAGGTGCTGGCGGACCTCGAGGCGGTCGGCAACACGGCCGCCGCGTCGATCCCCGTGCTGCTGGCCGACGCCGCCGCGGCCGGTCGGCTCAAGGCAGGCGACCGGGTGCTCACCGTGGCCTTCGGCGGCGGCCTGACCTGGGGCGCGGCCACGCTGGTATGGCCGGACGTGACCGCGGACTTCGGCGTGCTGGGGGAGGGCTGACCGGTGACCGGCTACCTCGCGTCGCCCGTGGAAGTGCTGGAGCGGTCCGGGACGACCGTCGTCGCCCGCATGGCGGTCGCGCCGGACGACCCGCTGTTCGCGGGCCACTTCCCGGGCTTCCCGATCTTCCCCGGCGTGGCGGTCGTGGAGTTCGCGCACCGCGCGGCGACCGCGACGGGCGCGGTGCGGCTCGCCGCGGTCGAGTCGACCCGGTTCGTGCGGCCCACGTTCCCCGGCACGACCTTGACCGTGCGCCTGACCTGGGACGACGACGGGCGGCGGTGTGCGGCGGTGGTAACCGACGACGAAGGTGTGGTCGCCCGGATCAAGCTGCGGTACGAGCCGTGACGACCTCCTCCGAGATCCTCCGCCTCCTGCCGCACCGGTACCCGCTGCTGCTGGTGGACCGGGTGGTGGACGTGGCGCCGGGCGAGTCGTTGACCGCGCTCAAGGCGGTCAGCGCCAACGAGCCCTGGCACGCCGGTGACGGTGACTTCCCGTCGACGTTGCTGCTGGAGTCGTGGTGCCAGGCCACCGTGCTGCTGTCGTCGTGGGGCGAGCCGGACACCGGTCGGGTGGTCCTGTTCGGCGCGCTCGCGGACGTGGAGTTCCACCGGCCGGTCGTGCCGGGCTGCGTGGTGCGGCACTCGGTGCGGATCCTGCAAGTCCGCGGCGACACGGTGGCGTTCACCGGGGAGGCGGAGGCCGACGGGCACGTCGTGATGACGGTCGGCCGGGTCGTGACGACCACGCGTGCCGCCGCCGACCTGCGGCCTGGGAACCTGTGACCATGGGTGCGATGCGATTCGTGCACGGCGGGTTCGGGCCGGACGCGGTGGCGTACGAGCAGGCGTACGCCGAGCAGCGGCGGCTGCACGCGGCGCGCGTCGCGGACGAGATCACCGACGTCTGCGTGCTCCAGGAGCACCTCCCCGTCTACACGGCGGGCAAGCGCACCAAGACCACCGCGTTCCCGCCCGACGACGTCCCGGTGCTGACCGTGGACCGCGGCGGCGAGATCACCTGGCACGGTCCCGGTCAGCTCGTCGGCTACCCGGTGGTGAAGCTGCCGGTGCCGCTGGACTCCGTCGGCCACGTCCGCCGGATCGAGGACGCGCTGATCGGCACGTGCGCCGAGTTCGGCGTGGTGACGGCGCGGCTGGCCGGGCGCAGCGGCGTGTGGGTGCTCGGCGACCGGCCGCCCGCGCCGGACGTGCCGCCGTCGGCTGCCCGCGCGCACGGTCAGCACCGCAAGATCGCCGCGATCGGCGTGCGCATCGAGCGGTGCACCAGCCTGCACGGGTTCGGCCTCAACTGCGACCCCGACCTGACCCCGTTCGACCGGATCGTGCCGTGCGGCATCGAGGACGCCGGCGTGACCTCGTTGTCCGCCGAACTCGGCCGCCGGGTCACGCCCGCCGACGTGGTGCCGGTGGTCGAACGCCACCTGACGAGGGTGTTCGCGACCGATCGCCGGTGAGACGGGCCGTCGTCCGCCGGGGTGGGGCCCGACACCGGTCAGGACGTCCAGCCCGGCAGGAAGCGGGCCGCCGTGCGGGCGATGCCGGCGGCGTCCAGGTCGTGCATGCGCGGGATGTCGGCCCGCGAGCCGTGCGGCAGGAAGTCGTGGGGCAGGCCGAGGATCCTGATCCGGCGGCTCAGGCCCGCCTCCCGCAGCGCGCCGGCGACGGCCTCGCCGACCCCGCCGCCGCGCACGCCGTCCTCCACGCACACCACCACCCGGTGCTCGGCGGCCAACGCCACCACCGCCGGGTCGACCGGCGTCACCCAGCGCGGGTCGCACACCGTCACGCCGACGCCCTCGCCGGCGAGCGCCACGGCGGCGGCCACCCCGTCGGACGCGAGCCCGCCGACGGTCACGAGCAGCACGTCCCGCCGGGACGACCGGTGCAGCACGTCCACCCGGCCGAGCCGGTCCACCGCGGGGACGTCCGCGCCGACCGCGCCTGCGGGGAAGCGGACCGCGGTCGGCCCGTCGTCGGCGACCGCCTCGTCCAGCAGCTGGCGCAGCCGGGCGCCGTCGCGGGGCGCGGCCACCCGCATCCCGGGCACGACGCGCAGCAGCGCCAGGTCCCAGGCGCCGTGGTCGCTCGGACCGTCCTCGCCGGTCACCCCGGCCCGGCCGAGCACGAACGTCACCGGCAGGCGGTGCAGCGCGACGTCCATCAGCACCTGGTCCGCCGCCCGGGTCAGGAACGTCGAGCACACCGCCACCAACGGCCGCAGCCCGCCCATCGCCAGGCCCGCCGCGCACGTGACGGCGTGCTGCTCGGCGATCCCGGTGTCGAGCACCCGGTCGGGGAACGCCTCGGCGAACGCGGTCAGCCCGGTCGCGTGCGGCATGGCCGCGGTCAGGCACACCAGGTCGGGGTGGCGGTCGGCGAGCACCAGCAGGTGCCGCCCGAACACCGACGTCCAGCCCGGACCCCCGGCGGCCGACGGCGCGGGCACGGCGTGCAGGCGGTCCACCGGATCGTCCTCCGCCGGCGGGTGGCCCCTGCCCTTCTCGGTCACGCAGTGCACGACGACCGGGCGCCGCAACGCTTTCGCGGCCGCCAACGCCTCCTCCACCCGGACGACGTCGTGCCCGTCGACCGGGCCGAGGTAGCGCACGCCGAAGGCGGCGAACACGTCGCCGCCCGCGCCCGCGCGCAGGGCGGCGAGGTGCCTGCCCACCGCGCCCACCGTCGGCGCGCGGGAGCGGCCGTTGTCGTTGAGCACCACCACGACCGGGTGGTCGACGTCGCCGAGGTTGTGCAACGCCTCCCACGCCAGGCCGCCGGTGAGCGCGCCGTCGCCGACGACCGCCACCACGTGCCGGTCGTGCTCGCCGCGCAGCCGCGCCGCCCGCGCCAGACCGTCCGCATAGGACAGTGCGGTGGACGCGTGGGAGTTCTCCACCAGGTCGTGCGGCGACTCCTCCCTGCTGGGGTACCCGGACAGGCCGCCCTCGCGGCGCAGGTCGACGAACGCGTCCGCCCGGCCGGTGAGCATCTTGTGCACGTAGGACTGGTGCCCGCCGTCGAACACGATCCGGTCGTGCGGCGACCGGAACACCCGGTGCAGCGCCAACGTCAGCTCGACCACCCCGAGGTTCGACCCGAGGTGACCACCCGTGCGGCCCACCGCCTCGACCAGGCGTGCCCTGAGCTCGCGCGCCAGCTCGTCGAGCGCGTCGCGCGGCAGGCCGGGCAGGTCGGCCGGACCGGTGCACCGGCGCGCCGGCGCGCGGACGGCACTGGGCAGGGTGTCGGTCATCAGGCCACTCCATGCGGTGCGAAAGCCCTTGCGGCAACGTGGGGTGAGGCGAACGTGCCGCACCCGGCCGGCCGGGACAAAGCGGGCCGCCGCGTTTCACGCGAACGAGATCGCGGGCGCCACACGGACGTGTGCGTGCCGTGCCGGGAATCCGGGGCACGACCCGCGAGGGCGGTGAATGCCGGGGCTGGGAGACGGGGGAGCCGGGGCGGGGAGCCGGCAGCCGGGAGCCGGGGCTGGAGGGCTGGGGCTGGGAGCCGGCAGCTGGGAGCCGGGGCAGGAGCCGGGAGCCGAGGGCTGGGCGCGGTGAGGGCCGGGCTGGGCGCGGTGGGCGGTGGGGGATCTGTCCGGTGGGGACCTGCCCGGTGGGCGGCGGGGCCGGGGGTCCCGTGGAGCGGCGGGGCCGGGCGTGGGCGCGGTGGGGCCAAGGCTGGGGCGGGGGCGTGCCCGGTGAGTTCCGTCCCGGTGAGTTCCGTGCCCGAAACGCCGGGCCGGTGGGCGTCACGCCCGCCGAGCGGCACGGGGTCGAGGTGATCGGGCGAGTAGCGTCGGTCGGGTGAGGCCGCTGGTGCTGCTGGACGTCGACGGGCCGCTGCACCCGTTCGCCGCCCGCACCCCGCCGGACGGGTACGTGGAGCACCGGTGGCGGCTGTCGCGGTGGGGGCGGGCGGTGCAGCGGGCTTGGTTGAACCCGTCGCACGGGCCGGCGTTGCTGGAGTTGGCCCGGCGGGCCGGCGCGGAGCTGGCGTGGGCCACGACGTGGGAGCACCGGGCCAACACGACGGTCGGCCCGGCGCTCGGCCTGCCACCGCTGCCGGTGGTCGGGGTGCGCGCCTACGAGGGCAAGGCGGACTGGAAGTTCGGCGCGGTCGGCCGGTTCGCCAGGGACCGGCCGCTGGTCTGGCTGGACGACGACTTCGACCTGTTCCCGACCGCGCGCCGGGCGTTCCTGGACCGCCGCCGCGACCCGACCGCCCTGATCGCGGTCGACCCGGCCACCGGCATCACGGCCGATCACCTGGCGGCCGCGGCGGCGGCCCTGGACTCCTAGTGCCGCGTCCCGACGGTCACGCCCGCTAGCGCAGGGTGCGGTCGAAGAAGGACACCACGTGCCGGCGCACGGTCGGCACCGCGACGGCCGGGTCGAGCGTGCCGACCATCGCGGTGCGCCCGGCGTCGTCCATCAGGCCCGCGTCGTGCAGTTGCGGCGTCAAGGCGGCGAAGTCGGTCAACGTCCAGTGGTTCGCGTCGGCGATCACGTGCTGCCGGACGCCGCCGTGCGCGAGCATCGCCGCCCACGCCCGCCGGTAGCGGTCGTTCTGGAAGCCCTCCGTGCCGAGCAGCAGCAACGGCCGGTCCACCCCGTGCCGGGCGACGGGGAGCAGCTCGCCGTCCTGGCCGGGCTGCTCCGGGTGGTAGTCCAGGAAGCCCTCCATGTTGATCGCCGCGTCGATCCGGCGGCGCCGGTCCTCGTGCATCGCCTCGGCCGCGATCGTGCCGCCGAGGCCCTGGCCGTACATGCCGACCCGGCGCAGGTCCAGCGCACGGCCGAGGTTCGCCGGGAGCGCACGGCCGTCGGCGTCCGGGTTCCCGCCCGACGCCAGGAGCTCCAGCCGGTCGAGCACGAGCCGCACGTCCGCGAGCCGGGTGGCGATGATGGCGCGGTACAGCCCCGGGTTCACGCTGGGGTTGTCGGTCAGGGCGACGTGCCGCGTCCCGTTCGGCAGGTCGACCGCGAAGGTCTCGCCGGGGTGGTCGATCGTCACCACGACGTAGCCGCGGCTCGCCAGCTCCTCTGCGGTGGTGACGCCGAACGCGCGCGTCTCGACCAGCCCGGGGTCGTAGAGCACGACCGGTCGGCGGCCGGGGAGCACGGGCGCGTCCACGTGCGAGTGGGTGGCGATGGCGGCCCAGTCCACGCCGCTGGCCGGCAGGTGTGGGAGCCCCCACGGCGTGTACGACGGGAGCGCCGCCGCGGCGCCGGGAGTCAGCTGCGGGGCCACCGGGCGGTCCCGCACGTCGAGCGCCGGGTAGTGCACCGAGGTCATCACGTCGCGCGACCGGCCGTCGGCGGACCACGGGTCCGGCCGGTCGACGTCGACCAGGTGCAGCGCGGTGACGCCGACGCGGTGCGGTCCGGTCGGCGCGGGCAGGGTCAAGGTCGGGCCCGGGTCCGCCTCGGCGACGCCGGTCAGCGTCGAGGCGAGGACGGCCAAGGCCGCTATGGACACGCTCGTCTTGTGGAACACGTTTCCCCCTGTTTCATTCGGCTGACAATGCCGCGTACATGCGGCCCAGGTAGTCCCACAGGCCGTCGCCGAGGTCGTCCACCGACTGACCCGGCAGCACGTCCCGCAGCACGCCGCGCCCGTTCTCGCGGAAGAACGCGCCCATCGAGCTCAGGATCTCCCGGTCGCCGGCGGCGAAGGTCTCGCCGACGTCGACCAGGCGCCGGGCGGTCCGGCGGACCTCCGGGTCGTCCACCGGGTCGCCCGCGCGGTAGTGCGCGACCACCTTCGCGAGCACCTCGGGCCACTCCTCGTCGAGCCTCTTGCGGGCGTCCGGACCGATCTCGAAGGCGTGCCGGTCCAGGAAGTCGCGCTGTTCCCGGGTGAGGCGGCCGTCGAAGATCGTGGTGCTGCCCAGCAAGGCGAGCAGCCGGTCCGGGTCCGGCCGGGTCGGCCCGCTCAGCTGGGCGAGCAGCCCTCTCGTCTGGCGGCGCAGCGCGTTGAGCCGCCAGACCTGCTCGTCCAGCTGTTCCAGGTGGCCGGCGAGCACCCGGACCAGCGGCCCGGGGTCGGACGCGCCGGCCAGCACACCGCCGATCTCCTCCAGCGACATGCCGAGCTGCCGCAGCAGCCGGATCTGGTAGAGCCGGTGCAGGTCGCCCTCGGTGTAGCGCCGGTGGCCGGCGGGCGTGCGCTCGCTGGGCCGCAGCAGGCCCAGCTCGTCGTAGTGGTGCAGCGTCCGCACCGTCATCCCGGCCACCTTGGCCAGCGCGCCGACGCTCCACCGCGGCTGGTCGAGGCCCCCCTCAACGCCCATGGCACGACCCTAGAACCTCACGTCGCGTCAGGTTCAAGTCTGTTTCCCGGACGGGGCGGGACGTCATACTATGGCGTGAATTTCTACCAACTGGTAGAAATCTGTGGGAGCGCTTCCATCCACGCCCGACGCCGACGTCAGGAGCCCGTGATGAGCAGAACGTCCGTGCAGCTGTACTCCGTCCGCGACGCGTTCGCGGCCGATCCCGGCGACACCCTGCGGCGACTGGCCGCGATCGGCTTCACCCACGTCGAGCCCTACGGCGTCCTGGAGAACGTCGACGTGCTGCGCACCGCGCTGCCCGAGCACGGCCTCACCGCGCCGACCGCGCACGCCCAGCTCCTCGGCGCCGACCAGCACGCCGTCTTCGCCGCCGCGGCCGAGTGCGGCATCGAGGTCGTGATCGACCCGTACGTGGACGCGGAGCTGTGGCAGGACCCCGCGGACATCGCCGCCACCGCGTCCGCGCTCAACGCCGCCGCCCGGGTCGCCGCCGGTCACGGCGTCCGCGTCGGCTACCACAACCACTGGTGGGAGCTGGCGTCCCGGATCGACGGCCGCAGCGCGTTCGAGGTGCTGGCCGACCGGCTCGACCCCGAGGTGGTGCTGGAGGTCGACACCTACTGGGCGACGGTCGGCGGCGAGGACGCGCCCGCGCTGCTGCGCCGCCTCGGCGGCCGGGTGCACGCGATCCACGTCAAGGACGGCGGCCTGGCGCGGGACGCGTCGGGCCAGGTCCCGGCCGGTCAGGGGCGCGTGCCGGTGGCGGACGTGCTGGCCGCGGCGCCGCAGGCGTTGCGCGTGGTCGAGTTCGACGCCTACGACGGTGACGTGTTCGCCGGTCTCGCCGAGAGCCACGCGTTCCTCGCCGAGGTCGCGGCGTGAGCGCCCCGGTCGGCGTCGGGGTCGTCGGCACGGGCGTCATCAGCGAGGAGTACCTGCGCAACCTGACCGCGTTCCCGGACGTGCGGGTGCTGACCGTGGCCGACCTCGACCCGGAACGGGCGGCGGCCCAGGCGCGGCGGCACGGCGTGCCGCGATCGTCCACTGTGGACGAGCTGCTGGCCGACCCGGACGTCTCGATCGTGGTCAACCTGACCGTGCCGGCCGCGCACGTCGCGGTCAGCCTGGCCGCGGTCGAGGCCGGGAAGCACGTGTGGGTGGAGAAACCGCTCGGGCTCGACCTGCGCAGCGCGCGCGACCTGCTCGACCGGGCCGCGCAACGGGGTCTGCGGGTCGCCTGCGCGCCCGACACCCTGCTCGGCGCCGGGTGGCAGACCGCGCGGCGGGCCGTCGACGGCGGTCGGATCGGCGAGCCGCGCACGGCGCTCGCCCTGTTCCAGACGCCGGGTCCGGAGAGCTGGCACCCCGCGCCGGAGTTCCTGTTCCAGGCGGGCGGCGGGCCGTTGCTCGACATGGGCCCGTACTACCTGACCGGGCTGGTGCACCTGCTCGGCCCGATCCGCCGGGTCACCGCCGCGGGCGGCCGGGCGCGCGACACGCGGGTGATCGGGTCCGGGCCGCGGGCGGGCACCGAGTTCGAGGTGACCGTGCCGACCACGGTGACCGCGCTGGTCGAGTTCGAGCGCGGCGGGACGGCGCAGGCGGTGTTCAGCTTCGACTCGGCGTTGTCGCGCACGGGTTTCGTGGAAGTCGCCGGCACGCTGGGCACGGCCGTGCTGCCCGACCCGAACGGCTTCGCCGGCCCGACCGAGCTGCACCTGTTCGACGGTGTGCAAACGCTTGCGCCGCAAGGGCACTCCGCGTCACGGGGCACCGGCGTGCTGGAACTGGCGCGCGCGATCCGGGCCGGCGAGCCGGAACGCGCGTCCGGCGAGCTCGCCTACCACGTGCTGGACGCGATGCTGGCAATGGAGGAGTCCATCGCGCTCGGGCACGCGGTGGACGTCGGCAGCACGGTCGAGCCGCCGCCCGCGCTGCCGGTCGACTGGGACCCGAACGCGCCGACCCTCAGTCGAGCGGAACGGTGAGGAGGGCGCCCAGGTAGAACCGCAGCGAGCCGACCAGGTCGACCTCGTCCGGCGTGGTCAGCCACTGGACCTGCAAGCCGTCCATCAACGCGATGAACGCCAGCGCCGCCGCCGCCGGGTCGACGCCCG
This sequence comes from Actinosynnema sp. NPDC037264, assembly GCF_055603705.1. NCBI lineage: Bacteria > Bacillati > Actinomycetota > Actinomycetes > Pseudonocardiales > Pseudonocardiaceae > Actinosynnema > Actinosynnema sp. NPDC037264. Next base: position 46,628 of record NZ_JBVJVK010000011.1, read on the forward strand.
GGCGCAGCTCGCCCCGGTCCGCGAGGGCCTGGAACGAGCCGACCACGCCCTCGCGCGCCGCCCGGTAGTGGCGGACGAAGTAGTCGTGCGCCGGGTGGTCCGCGGCGACGGCCTCGGCGGCCAGGCGCGAGTAGAGGTCGACGATGCCGGGGTGGCGCACGTTGTGCTCGGCCAGGGCGAGGAAGTGGCGCAGGACGTCGACGCCGGGAGTGGCCTGCAACCGCTCCCGCTCGGCGTCCTCCGCGTCACGGCGTTCCAGCACGGCGGCGAGCAGCGCTTCCTTGGTGGGGAAGTAGTACAGCAGCCCGGCGTGCGTGATCCCGGCGCGCTTGGCGATCTCGCGCAACGACGACCCGTGGTACCCGGCCTCCCCGTACACCGCGACCGCCGCGGTGATGATGTCCTCGCGGCGGATCCGGCCCTTCAGGTAACCGCCGGTCACCGGCTCGCCGTCGTCTCGCGCACGCGGACATCATGCCGCACGGCCCCGCCCGCGGCGCGTCGCCGGGTGATCGGATCAGACCGCGGTGATCAGGTTCCCGGTACCCGGCTCACGGTCGCGGGGTCCACGTCCGCAGCCGTCCGGCCGCCAGTTCGGCGAACCGGCCGGTGCGCGGGTTGTGCGCGATCGGCGTGAAGCCCTCGACCACGCCCGTCCGCGCGCCGGCCGCGGGGTCCCAGACCTCCAGTCCCGCCGGCGTGCCGACGTAGAGCAGGCCGCCGTGCCCCCACATCCGGCCGACCGGGCCGGCGAACGCCGTCACCCGCCGCGCGTCCACGACGTCGTGCACCTCGACCCCCTCCACCGCCGGCCGGTCGTACCGGTCGATCGGCTGCAGCACCGCGGTGCGCTCGTCCAGCCACGCCATCGGCACGTCCCAGGCCCGGCGGACGGCCAGCTGCCTGCCGTGCTCGGTGGCGTGCACGTCGCCGCCCAGCCACGCCGCCAGGTCGTGCACGACCGTGACCGCGTCCGGGCTCCACACCCAGCCGTCGTCCAGCAGCCACCGCCCCGACGGGTCGACCAGCAGCGCGCCGTGGAAGTAGTCCAGGTAGTGCTCGGGTTTCAGGTCGTCGCCCGACCACGTCGTCACCCGCTCGGTGAGCAGCCGGCCGGAGGCGAGGTCGAACGCGTCGAGCCGGTTCCAGTCGGTCGCGGCGACGACGACCGCGTCGCGGTCCGAGCCGACGAACGCCAGCGGGAAGGGCGTGTCGCGGTAGCGGTAGTCGCCGCGGTCCAGGGTCAGCACCGGCGTGCCGGTGACGAGGTCGAGCACCACGCCGTACCGGCCGAAGTCGGTCACCACGGCCGCGTGCCGCCCGTCCGGCGAGGCGTGCACCGCCGGGCGCGGTGGGTCGGCGGGCCGGGGATCCGAGGGCTCGGCGGGCCGCGGCACCGGCGCGACGAACGACGTCCCGGTCGGGTCGACCCGCACCAGGCCGGTCTCGGCGAGCACCAGCCAACCGCCGGGCACCGCCGCCGCGCACCACGCGTTCACCGGCTCGACCGGGCAGTCCGCCGTCGTCCACGTGCCGCCGGGATCGCCGTCGCGGTGGCGCACCTCCGGCCGTCCGATCCAGTCGACCAGGTCGCTGTAGTCCTCCACCCGCTCCGCGCACCCGACGCACAGCACGATCAACGACGGGTCGTCCCGCTTCGCGCACGCCTCGCACAGCCGGTCGTACGCCACGCCGACCCCGGTGAACCGCCCGTAGTGGTCAGGGGGTCGTTCGGCGACGAGGTGCGCGCAGCCCCTGGTCCCGGAGGCGTGCGCGGCATGCCCGCACGGCAGCACGTCCACCCGGCCCATTGTGGACCACCGGTGCGACCACTCGTCGGCGTTGACGGACCGTGCACATGGACGCGGGGGCCTTCGGCCATTCGGGCATGACTTTTGTCTAAAACCAGCAAAAGTATTGCCACCTTCGGTTGGTTCTGAACAGAATTGCGCTCGCGTTCCAGCTGTGAGCTGGACCACAGAGTCACCGTCCGCGAAGCCCAGCGTCGTGCGAACGAGGAGACAGCGGTGCGAAGCACGCTCGGAACCCGCCCCCGAACCACCCGCAGATCAGCCACCGCCCTCGCCCTCACCGCCGCCCTGGGCGCGATGACCCTGGTCGCGACACCCGCGACGGCGCACCCCGACGGCGAACACCTCCTCGTCTTCTCCAAGACGGCGGGCTTCCGGCACGACTCGATCCCCGACGGCATCGCCGCGATCACCGAGCTCGGCTCGGCGAACGGCTTCACCGTCGAGGCGACCGAGGACGCCGCCGCGTTCACCGACGACAACCTCGCCAGGTTCGACGCCGTGGTCTGGCTGTCCACCACCGGCGACGTGCTCGACGAGCCGCAGCAGCAGGCGTTCCAGCGGTTCGTGGAGAACGGCGGCGGCTACGCGGGCGTGCACGCCGCCGCCGACACCGAGTACTCCTGGCCCTGGTACGGCGCGCTGGTCGGCTCGTACTTCAAGTCGCACCCGCCGATCCAGGAGGCCGACGTCGCGGTCGAGGACCACGACCACCCGTCGACCGCGCACCTGCCGGACACCTGGACCCGCACCGACGAGTGGTACAGCTACCAGTCCAACCCCCGGTCCCGGGTGAAGGTGCTGGCCGCGTTGGACGAGGCCAGCTACACGCCGACCGACCCGTCCGGCGACCACCCGATCTCCTGGTGCCACACACCCGGTCAAGGCCGCTCCTGGTACACGGGCTTGGGCCACACCAAGGAGTCCTACGCCGACCCGGCGTTCCGCCGACACCTGCTGGGCGGCCTGCGGTACGCGCTCGGCGTCGCGCCCGCCGACTGCGAGCCCGAGGACGCGCCGCCGACCGACCGGGACTTCGACCAGGTCACGCTCGCGCTCGGCGAGGAGAAGACCGGCGAGCCGATCGCGCTGGCCGTGCTGCCGGACCGCGAGGTCGTGCACACCTCCCGCGACGGCCGGGTCTGGCTCACCAGCCCGGAAGCCACGACCACGCTCGCCGGCCGCGTCCCCGTCTACAACCACGACGAGGACGGGCTGCAAGGCGTCGCGGCCGACCCCGACTTCGCGAACAACCGCTGGCTCTACCTGTACTACGCGCCACCGCTGGACACCCCGGCCGGTGACGCGCCGGAGAACGGGACCGCCGCGGACTTCGAGCGGTTCAAGGGCCACAACCAGCTGTCCCGCTTCAAGCTGACCACCGACGGCGTGCTGGACCTGGCCAGCGAGCAGCGCATCCTGCAGGTGCCCGCCGACCGCGGCCTGTGCTGCCACGCGGGCGGCGAGATCGACTTCGACGCGCAGGGCAACCTGTACCTGTCCACCGGCGACGACACCAACCCGTTCGCCTCCGACGGCTACACGCCGATCGACGAGCGCGCCGACCGCAACCCCGCGTTCGACGCGCAGCGTTCGTCGGCCAACACCAACGACCTGCGCGGCAAGGTGCTGCGGATCAAGGTCCAGGACGACGGCACGTACACCGTCCCGGAGGGCAACCTCTTCGCGCCCGGCACGGACAAGACCCGCGCCGAGATCTACGCGATGGGCTTCCGCAACCCGTTCCGGTTCGCCGTCGACAAGGCCACCGGCTGGATCCACCTCGGCGACTACGGCCCGGACGCGGGCGCGGCGAACCCGGCCCGCGGCCCCGGCGGCAGCGTCGAGTTCAACCTGGTCAAGGCGCCCGGCAACTACGGCTGGCCCTACTGCGTCGGCGACAACGTCCCGTACGTCGACCACGACTTCGCCACCGGCACGTCCGGCGGCGCGTTCGACTGCGCCGCGCCGAAGAACACCAGCCCGCGCAACACCGGCCTGGTCGACCTGCCGCCCGCGCAGCGCGCGTGGATCGGCTACGACGGCGGTTCCGTGCCCGAGTTCGGCAACGGCGGCGAGTCGCCGATGGGCGGCCCCACCTACCACTTCGACCCGGAGCTGGACAGCCCGACCAAGTTCCCGGAGTTCTTCGACGGCAAGACCTTCGCCTACGAGTGGGACCGCGGCTGGATCAAGACGATCGAGGTCGGCGCGACCGGCGAACGCGGCGCGATCAGCCCGTTCTTCGACTCGATGACGCTGACCCGGCCGATGAACCTGGAGTTCGGCCCGGACGGCTCGCTGTACGTGCTGGACTACGGCAGCGGCTACTTCGGCGGCGCGGAGGACTCGGCGGTCTACCGCATCGACTACGCCAGGGGCCGCCACACGCCGGTCGCGAAGCTGAGCGCCGACCGGACCTCCGGCCCGGCGCCGCTGACCGTGCGGTTCGACCCCGGCGGCACGGCCGACGAGGACGACGACCCGCTGACCTACGCGTGGGACTTCGACGGCGACGGCACCACCGACGACACCACGGCCGGACCGGTCACCCACACCTACACCGCGGTCGGCCAGTTCACCGCCAAGCTGTCCGTCACCGACCCGACCGGCCTGGTCGGCTCGGCCAGCGCCGTGGTCAACGTCGGCAACACCGCGCCCGTGGTGGTGCTGACCGCGCCCGCCGACGGCCGGGTGTTCAGCTTCGGCGACGAGGTGCCGTTCTCCGTCACGGTCACCGATCCCGAGGACGGGCAGGTCGACTGCGCGAAGGTGACCGTGGAGTACATCCTCGGCCACGACAGCCACGGCCACCCGCTCACCCGCGCGACCGGCTGCGAGGGCGTGCTCCCGACACCGTCCGACGGCGGGCACGGCCTGGACGCCAACATCTTCGGCGTCATCAACGCCTCCTACACCGACAACGGCGCGCCCGGCGCGCCCGCGTTGACCGGCGAGGCCGAGGCGATCCTGCAACCGAGGGCCAAGCAGGCCGAGTACTTCACCGCCATGCAGGGCGTGCAGGTGGTGGAGACCGGCACGGCCGAGGGCGACAAGCGCGTCGGCTACGTCGACGACGGCGACTGGATCGCGTTCGACCCGGTGAACCTGGGCGGCGTCGAGGCGATCGGCTACCGCGTGTCCTCCGGCGGCAGCGGCGGCACGATCGAGGTGCGCGTCGACTCGCCGACCGGCCCGCTCGTGCAGCGGCAGCCCGTGCCGTCGACCGGCGGCTGGGACAACTACGTCGAGCTCGCGCCCTCGGCGATCACCGACCCCGGCGGCTCGCACCGGTTGTTCCTGGTGTTCAAGGGTTCCGGCAGCCTGTTCGACGTGGACGCGATCCGGTTCACCGCCGGCGCCGCGCCGCCGTCGTGGGAACCGGTCCGGCGCACGCCCGCCGAGTCGTACTCCGCGCAGCGGGGCACCTCGGTGATCCAGGCCGAGGAGGCGCAGGACGGCCGGCAGGTCGGCAACGTCCACGACCGCGACTGGATCGCGTTCGACGGCGTGTCGCTGGCCGGCGTCACGGGCATCGGCTACCGGGTCTCCTCGGCCACGGCGGGCGGCACGATCGAGGCGCGTGTCGACTCGCCGACGGGTCCGCTGGTGTCGAGCACGCGGGTCGGGAGCACGGGCGACTGGCGCGTGTACGCAGAGCTGCCACCCGCGGCGATCACCGATCCCGGCGGCACCCACCGGCTGTACTTCGTGTTCCGCGGCGGTCGTGGCGCGTTGCTGGACCTGGACACGATCACGTTCCGCGGGCCGGGGACGGTCACGGCGGTCGACGTGCCGGCGGAGGCGTTGAGCGGGCAGCAGGGCGTCGCGGTGTACGACCGCGAGACCGCGCAGGGCGGCAAGCGGGTCGGCGAGATCAACGACGGCGACTGGGTGTCGTACGACGACGTCGACCTGTCGAAGGTCGCGGGCCTCGGCTACCGGGTGTCCTCCGGCGGTGTCGGCGGCACGCTGGAGGCGCGCGCCGACTCGCCGACCGGGCCGCTGGTGCACGCGCCGGTGACCGTGCCGGTGACGGGCAGCTGGGACTTCTACCTCGACCTCGCGCCGCAGGAGGTCCTGCTGACCGGCGTGCGCGACCTGTACCTGGTGTTCAAGGGCGGTCCGGGCGCGCTGTTCGACGTCGACACCATCCGGCACCTGCGCTACCAGCGGGCCGGCGCGTGCACGCCCACCAAGCCGGAAGCCGGTTACCGCAGCCTCTACGACGGCACGGGCGTGACCGGGTGGCGGCAGGCCGGTCCCGGCCGGTTCGTGGAGGAGGACTGCGCGCTGCGCACCGAAGGCGGGCTCGGGCTGCTGTGGTTCGAGGAGGAGTTCTCGGCCTACAGCCTCAAGTTCGACTGGAAGGTCGCGGGCGACGACAACTCCGGCGTGTTCGTCGGTTTCCCCGACCCCGGCACGGACCCGTGGGTGGCGGTGAACCAGGGCTACGAGGTGCAGATCGACGCGACCGACGCCCCGGACCGCACCACGGGCGCGATCTACTCGTTCCAGTCGGCCGACCTCGCCGCCCGGGACGCCGCGCTGAAGCCGCCGGGGGAGTGGAACGCCTACGAGATCGTCGTGCGGGGGCAGCGCATCCGCGTCTTCCTCAACGGGGTGCTGGTGAACGACTTCACCAGCACGGACCCGGCACGTGACCTGACCACCGGGCACATCGGCCTGCAGAACCACGGCGACGGCGACGACGTGTGGTTCCGCGACGTCCGCGTCAAGGAACTGCCCCGATGACCGGAGCCCGGAGCCCGCAACCACCGAACCCCGCCGACCGTTCCCAGCCGATCGAGGAGTAACCATGCCGTCCCGCCGCACGTTCCTCAGCACCGCCCTCGCCACCGGCGCGGTCGTCGCCCTGCCCTCCGCCGCGTCCGCCGCCGACCGCCCGTGCCGCCGGGTGCCGAAGGAGTCGATCAGCATCCAGCTCTACACCTTGCGGGGCATCATGGGCGACGACCCGGAGCCCGTGCTGTCGGCGTTGGCCGACATCGGCTACCGCAAGGTCGAGCTGGCCGGCACGTACGGTCGCAGCGCCGCGGAGTTCGCCGCGGTGCTGCGGCGGTGCGGGCTGCGGGCGACCTCCAGCCACGTCGGCATCGACGGCGACCTCGACCAGGTGATCGCCGACGCGCGCACCCTCGGGCACAAGTACGTCGTGGTGCCATGGGTGGACTACCCGACCCTGGCGCAGTGGCGGTCGTTCGCCACCCGGTTGGAGGCGGCGGGGGACAAGGTGCGGCGCGCGGGGTTGAGCCTCGGCTACCACAACCACGCGCACGAGTTCGCCCCGGTGGAGGGGGTGCGGCCGTTCGACGTGATCACGGCGGGCACGACGCGGCGCAACGTGCACCTGGAGCTGGACCTGTACTGGGCGGTGGCCGGCGGGGTCGACCCGATCGCGGTGCACCGGGCGAACTTCCCGCGCGTGCGGCAGTTCCACGTGAAGGACCGGGCGGCCGACGGGTCCTTCGCCGACCTCGGCAAGGGGACGATCGACTTCGCGGCCATCTTCCGGGCCGCGAACGTGACCGAGTACATCGTGGAGAACGACCAGCCGCGCGACGCCCTCGTCACCGCGCAGGTCGGTTACGACTACCTGGTGAACCTCCGGTTCTGAGGGAGCCGCTTGCCCGTGACGACGGGCAACCGCCAAGATTGCGCGCGTGACGTCGCACGGTGCCCAGCCGGATTCGGCACGTGACGTGGCCGAGTTCGTGGCGATGTTGCGGGAGCTCAAGGAGAAGTCGGGGTTGACCCTGCGCGGCCTGGAGGAGAGCGCGGCCGCGCAGGGCGAGGTGCTGGCCCGCAGCACGGCCGCGGACATGCTGCGCCGCGACAGCCTGCCCCGGGCGGAACTGCTGACCGCGTACGTGAAGGCGTGCGGGGTCGAGCAGCCGGAGGCGTGGTTGCGCGCCCGTGAGCGGCTGGCCGCGGGCGGCGCGACCGTCGTGCCCGAAGCACCGGCTCGCCCCCGTTGGCGCCGCCCGTGGGCGGTGGCGGCCGCCGTCGTGGTGCCGGCGCTCGTGGCCACGGCCGTGCTGCTGTGGGATGGCGCGCCGGACACGGCGGCGATCGGCCCGACCACCTCGCCGCAGGCCGGACCGGGGCCGTCGGCGCCGGGCATCCACCCGGTGGGCGCGCCCGACCTGTGCCTGACCGAGGGCCGTGACAGCACCAAGGAGTACCCGCACGCGGTCGCGGCGCTGCGGCCGTGCGGCGATCCCGGGCCGCGGGTGTCGCTGCACGCGGTGGGCGCCGAGTTCACCACCATCAAGTGGGACAACCCGTCGCAGGGCGTCGGTTGCCTGACCGTGCGGCGCTCCGAACCGGCGATGAGCCTGCTCGAACCGTGGGACCGGTGCTCCGACGACAACCTCGACCAGCTGTTCCGCCTGGAGCAGACCGGACCCGGCCGGTACCGCTTCCGCTCGGCGGACGGCGTGGCGTGCGTCGGCCTGCGCGGCGGCGAGGTCCGGGAAGGCGCGGAGGCGGTCCACGAACCGTGCGCCGACGAACCGGATCAGCAGTTCACCGTCGACCTCACCCGCGCAGAGCGCTGACCAGCCGGGTGAGGTGGCGGCGCTCCGCGTCGGTCGGGGCCAGGGCCAGGGCCCGCTCGTAGGCGGCGAGCGCCTCGGTGGTCCGGCCGAGGCGTCGCAGGAGGTCCGCCCGGGTGGCCGGGAGCAGGTGGCCGGTCACCTCGTCGGCGAGGTCGTCCACCAGCGCCAGACCGGCCGCGGGGCCGTCCGCCATCGCCACGGCGACCGCCCGGTTCAGCCGCACGACCGGTGACGGGACGAGCTTGGCCAGCTCGCCGTAGAGCAGGGCGATCTGGGGCCAGTCCGTGTCGTCCGCCCGCGCGGCGGTGGCGTGGCAGGCGGCGATGGCGGCCTGCACCTGGTACGGCCCCGGCCGGCCGCGCCGCAGCGCCGAGTCCAGCAGCGCCACACCCTCCTCGACCTGCCCGCCGTCCCACCGCGACCGGTCCTGCTCGTCGAGCGGCACGAGGTCGCCCGCGTGGTCGAACCGCGCGTCCCGGCGGGAGTCCTGCAACAACATCAGCGCGAGCAGGCCGACCGCCTCCGGCTCGTCGGGCATCGCCGCGACCAGCGTGCGCGCCAGCCGGATCGCCTCCGCGCACAGGTTGCGCCGCAGCAGGTCGGCGCCACCGCTGGCCGCGTACCCCTCGTTGAACAGCAGGTACAGCACGCCCAGCACGCCACCAGTGCGTTCGGGCAGCAGGTGGGCGGGCGGCACGCGGTACGGGATGCGGGCGTTGCGGATCTTCTGCCGCGCCCGCACCAGCCGCTTGGCCATCGTCGCCTCCGGCACCAGGAACGCCCGCGCGATCTCCGCCGTGGTCAGGCCGGCGACGGTGCGCAGGGTCAGCGCGACCCGCGCCTCCAGCGTCAACGCCGGGTGGCAGCACGTGAAGATCAGCCGCAGCAGGTCGTCGCCGAGCTCGTCGTCGACCTCGTCCGGTGGCGCGTCCAGCACCGCCACCACCTCCCGCAGCTTCGCCGCCTCCACGCTGGAGCGCCGCAACCGGTCCAGCGCGCGGTTGCGGGCGGTCGTGGTGAGCCACGCGCCGGGACGGCGGGGGACGCCTTCGCGCGGCCAGCACTCCAGTGCCCGCGCGAAGGCGTCCTGCACGCACTCCTCGGCCAGTTCCCAGTCGCCGGTGAGGCGGATCAGCGTCGCCACGATCCGCCCCCGTTCGGCCCGGAACAGCTCCGAGACCTCCGCCTCGACCGTCATCCGGTGAAGAACGGCCGCACCTCGACCGACCCGAACCGCGCGCACGGGTGCCGTGACGCGATCCGGATCGCCTCGTCCAGGTCGGCGCAGTCGACGACGTCGTAGCCCACGATCTGCTCCTTCGTCTCGGCGAACGGCCCGTCGCTCAGCAGCACCTCGCCACCGCGCGCCCGCACGGTCGTGGCGTCCTCGACCGACCGCAGCTGCGAGCCGTCCAGCCGCCGGTCCCCGAGCTCGGCCAGCCACTGCTCGATGGTCGGGTCGCCCTCGGTCGGCTCGATGGTGTCGTCGACGCAGATCAGCAGCATGTACTTCATCGGTCACTCCCGTCGTCCGGTGCATTCCACCACTACGACGAACGGGGACCGCCGAGGAGGACACCCCGCCCGCGATCCGCGTCATGACGAGGGACCTGGTCGTGATCGAGGAGGACGTCGCGCTGCTCGACGCCGTCCGTTCCGCGTTGACGCTGCCTCGTCGACCGGTACGGCCTCGGCTCGGTGCGCGGGATCTTCCTCAAAGCCGCCCGGTGAAATGGCCCGGTCGGCCCGGGATAGCACGCGCGCGCAATTCCCGAGCTCGGGTTTGCGTGCCGGTGACAAGAATCCACAGGGCGCTTGACCTGCGGGAACCCGTCACGCAATGGTTCGGCGGTATTCGCCCGAGCTCGACGAGGAGCAGCCAATGCGATTGCACCGGGGGTGGGCCGTCGCGCTCACCGCGGTCCTGACGGCGGCCGGCACGACCGACGCCGTCGCCCAGATCTCCTACACCGGAACGGGCTCCGCGCCGGCCAACGGCGACGTGCTGCGGTCCGAGCCCGCCGACTTCTTCCTCGACCCGGTCAAGCTGCTGCGCGCGCCCGCGACCGTGCACCGGATCCTGTACCGCAGCACGGACACGCACGACCGCCCGATCGACGTCAGCGGCACCGTGCTCACGCCGCACACGCCGTGGTCCGGCCCCGGTCCGCGCCCGGTCGTGGGGTACGCGCCGGGCACGCAAGGCGTCGGCGACGACTGCGCGCCGTCCCGGCAGCTGGCGATGGGCAGCGAGTACGAGGGCCCGTTCCTGGCCGGTCTGCTCACCCGCGGCTACGGCGTCGTCGTCACCGACTACGAGGGCCTGGGCACGCCCGGCATGCACACCTACGTCAACCGCGCGGCCGAGGGGCACGCGGTGCTGGACGCGATCCGCGCCGCGCAACGGCTGCCGGAGGCGAACCTGCCCGACGACGGGCCGGTGGCGGTCGCCGGGTACTCGCAGGGCGGCGGCGCGGCGGCGGCTGCCGTCGAGCTGTACGCCGGGTACGCCCCGGAACTGGAGCTGAAGGGCGCGTACGCGGGCGCGCCGCCCGCCGACCTCGGCGCGGTCGCGCGCAACCTGGACGGCCACTACGCCGCCGGGTTCCTGGGCTACTCGCTGCTGAGCCTCGACGCCGCGTACCCCGAGCTGGACATCCCCGGCGTGCTCAACGACGCCGGCCGGACGCTGCTGGCGCAGGTGGCGCGCCAGTGCACCGCCGAGGCGCTCCTCGCGCACGCGTTCCGCAAGTCGGTCGACCTCACCGCGGACGGCCGGCCGCTGGCCGCGTACCTGGACGAGGAGCCGTACAAGTCGCGGGTGGAGCAGCAGCGGATCGGCGTGCGCAAGCCGGGCGCGCCGGTGCTCGTGATCCACAGCGCGTTGGACGACATCGTGCCGTACGCGCAGGGCGCGGAGATGGTGCGGCGGTGGTGCGCCCTGGGCGCGAACGTCAAGTTCAGCACCTCGCTCGTGCCGACGCACGCGGCCGGCATGGTCGCGGCCTACCCGGAGGCCTTCGCCTGGCTGGAGGCCCGCTTCGCAGGCTGGCCCGCGCGCGGCACCTGCTGAGCGTCGCGCGCCCGGCGGAGCAACCGGCGGGCGCGCAACGCGATCTCCAGCGTCAAGCGCTCGTCGGGGTCGGCCAGCCGGTCGCCCAGCAGCTCCTCCAACTGGTGCATCCGGTACCGGACGGTCTGCGGGTGCACGTCGAGCCGGTTGGCGATCTCGCCGATGCCGCCGCGCGTCTCCAACCACGCCAGCAACGTCGTCTCCAGCCGTTCCCGCTGCTTGACCGTCAGGCCGTTGAACGCCGCCAGCGCGCGCCGGCTGAGCTGGCCCACCAGGAACTCGTCCGACAGCAGCGCCAACGTGGCCAGGTGGTCGTCGCACCACGTCACCGGCACGGCGGGCAGCAGGCCGCGCCGCACGAACCCCAGCGCCCGCCGCGCGCACGCCAGCGACTGCCGCGCCTCGGCCAACGGCACCGTCGGACCCACCGCGGCCCGCCGCCCGCGCAGCTCCAGCTGCGAGCGCCCCTCGGGGTTGGCCACCACCAGGCACGGCGTGGAGCTCTCCAGGTCCACCAGCACGTCACGGCCCAGCGTCACCGACGGGAGCTGGTGCTGGTCCTCCCGGTACTCCAGCGCCACCACCGCGACCCGTTCCGGCAACGGCCAGTCCGTCGTGCCCGCCAGGTCCGCGAGCGACCTCGGCGACGGCGGCTGCTCGGCCAGCACCAGCTTGAGCAGCTGGCGACGCCTGCGCTCCAACGCGCCGCTGGCGTTGGCCTGCGCCTCCGAGTAGCCCTCGATGGCCACCCGGCACAGCTCGTCCACCCACGCGAAGATCGCGTCGGCCACCACGAACAGGGTGTCGGTGGACACGCCCACCGCGCGGCCGTGCTCGCTCAGGTGCCGCCACACGACCCGCGCGCCGACCCGCACCGCGGTCTGCAACGAGTCCATCGTGCGGCCTTCGAGGTACTCCATCCGCCCGCTGTAGCGCAGCACGGCCTGCCAGTCGGTCTGCGCCGCGTCCGGGTTGGCGATGTTGTCGAAGCACTTCACGATCGCCATCTCGACCGCGCCGACCAGCACCTCGCGGAACTTGCCCTCCAGCGGCTGCGCGTACGCGGGCACGGTCCGGCGGATCTCCCGCACCACGTCCCGCACCAGGACGCCCGACAGCGGCGCCATCTTCTCCGCCAGCTCGCCCGGGATGCTCGACCACAGCTGCCGCGCCGCGCTGTAGGTCCGCTGTCGCACCAACCCGCCGTTCAGTGAGATCGCCATGCCGCCTCCGCTGTGCGCGAAGCACCGCCCTGGGACTTCGCCCGGCTGACCATAAAATCATCCGCGACGGTGTGTCAAATATTCTTTCCGGCACTGCTCCGCGTTCACTCTTTCGAGTGATGGGGCTTGTTGTACGAGCATTACAAATCCGGTTTTGGAAACACGCACCCGGATGACAAGTCGGGCGGTCGGCCTGGACTGGCCGGTCCGGATTAATGCACTGTGCATTGTCTCTGTCACATTTCCTGGGAGGTGTCGGTTTGCGAAAGATATTCTCATTATCGGCGGTCGCGGTCGTGGTGGCCGCCGCCGTCACGGGCCTCGCGCCCTCGGCGGCGGCCGACGACTCGTTCTACGTGCCGCCCAGCCCGCTGCCCGCGGGCGCGCCGGGCGACGTCATCCGGTTCCGCGCGTCGTCGGCGGGCGCTCTCGGCTCGACGGTGAACGCGTGGCAGGTCATGTACCGGTCCACCGACGCGCTGGGGCAGCCGAACGCGGTGACCGGCACCGTGCTCGTGCCGCGGTCCGCCGACCCGGCGACGGCGCCGGTGGTGGCGTTCGCCGTGGGCACGCACGGCCCGGCGTTCAGGTGCGCGCCGTCGGAGATGGTGCGCATCGGCGCGCTCTACGAGCAGCCCGCCGTCAACGACCTGCTGCGCGCGGGCTACGCGGTCGCCATCACCGACTACGAGGGCTACCGGCCCGACCCGAGGACCACCTACGTCACCGGCCGGTCCGAGGGTCACGCGGTGATCGACGTGGTCCGGGCCGCGCAACGGCTGCCGGACGCCCGGCTGTCCCCGGCCGCGAAGGTCGTGTTCCGGGGCTACTCGCAGGGCGGTGGCGCGGCGATGTGGGCGGGTCAGCTGCAGCCGGCGTACGCGCCGGAGCTGAACCTGGTCGGCGTGGTCGGCGGCGGCGTGCCCGCGGACCTCGTCCAGGTCGCCCTGCCGCTGGACGGCCGGAAGGGCTTCGGCCTGCTCGCGTACTCGTTGATCGGGTTGGACCACGCGTACCCGGAGCTCGACCTGGAGGCCTACCTCAACGACGCGGGCCGCGCGGAGTTCGCCCGCATGGAACGCGAAGCGTGCACGTTGGAGCTGCTGGTCGACTACCAGGGCCGCAGGCTGTCCGACTACACGACGTCCAGCCCGGTGCTCACGCCGCCGTGGCTGGCGAGGGTGGCGGAGAACAAGCTCGGCGGCACGGCGATCCGCGTGCCGGTGCACGCCTACCACGCCACCGGGGACGACCTGGTCGACTTCACGCAGGCCAAGGCGTTGCGCGACGCGTACTGCCGGCTCGGCGTGCAGGTGGACTGGCGGACCTACGCCACCGACCACATCACCGCCGTGCACACGGGCAGCGCGGCGGCGCAGGCGTTCACCGCGGACCGGATCGCGGGCCGCCCGGCGACGTCGAACTGCTGACCGGCCCGGAACAGCAGGAGACCGCCGCGGTCGGACGCGGCGGTCTCCCAGTGCGGTCGGGGTGGGTTCCGGGCGGTTACGCGGTCTTCGCGGTGAGCGTCAGGTCGATCGTGTTGTCCGGGCCCGCGGCGAAACCGCTGACCAGGTCGTTGAGCGGACCGCAGCCCGTCAGCGCCGGGATCGTGTACGTGCCCGCCAGCTTGCCGCCCTTGAGCGGGTCGAAGCCCGCCGCCGACGCCAGGCCGATGTCCGCGGGCGTGGTGGTGCGGCAGTTCGGGTCGTTGCTGATCGGGATGCCGAACGCGGTGACCGACGGCAGCTTGATGGTGACCTTCGAGCTCGACTTCACCGCGCCGGCGGCGAGCGTGCCGGTCGTCTTGCCCTCCGGCACGAACTCGATCTTCGACTCCACCGGCACGAACCCGAACAGGCTGAACTTGCCCGAGGTCGGCGGCAGCACCAGGTCACCGGTGAAGGCGCCGGTGGCCAGGTCCAGGTCGGCGTTCAGGCTGCCCGGGCCGAGCGCGACCGCGCCGCCCAGCTTCTTGATCGTCGACGTGCCGTTCAGGGAGTAGGCGTACTTGATGCCGCCGGGGGGCCGGGTCGTCGTGGTCGTGGGCACGGTGGTGGTCGTCGTGGTGGTGGTCGTGGTCGTGGTGGTCGTCGTGGTCGGGCCGCCGCCGCCCGACACGTCGAACCGGATCAGCGTCGGGTCCTGGCCCGGGTCCAGCACGCAGTTGGACGTGAACGTGCCGAGGCCGGTGTCGGTGCCGTCGGCCTTCTTCGGCGTCAACGTCGTGCTGTAGTTGCCGACCGTCACGGTCGTCGTGCCCGCCTTGGGGATCACCGCGGTCGGCACCGGACCGCTCGCGACCACGTCGAACGCGCCCTCGGTCGGCACCGGGGTCTTCGGCACGGTCAGGCCGGGGATCTTGATGTCGAGCTTGCTGCCGGCGTTGTCCAGCGTCACGCCCGCCTCGGCGGAGCCCTCCACCGTCGCCGCGCCGACCAGCGTCAGGCCCTGCGTCGCGGTCGGCGGCACGGTGACCGTCGCGGAGAAGTCCGTGGTCTTCAACTCGCCGCCGACCGAGGTCGGCGCGTCGATGGTGGCCCGGATCCGGGTCGACAGCACCTGGTTGCCGATCAGCGGGAACGGGCAGGTGAACGTCAGCGTCTTGTCGACCTGGACGGGCGCCGCCGAGCCGCTGCCGACGCCGGCGAGCAGACCGGCCACGACGAGCCCGGACGTCACGCCCGCGCCCAGTATTGTCTTCAACCTCACGGGTGATCCTTCCTCGAAATCTGCCGGAAATGTGCCGACTCGACGGAAGTTAATGAGGTGCGCGGACCACCGGCAAGAGTTGCCCGGAAAACCTTCGATATCCGCTAAATAATGCGGCAGACATTGTGGCGGCGCCGGTCGCGGCACTCACGTGGTGACAAGAACGCGGCGCCGCGCACTCGTGATCGTGCGAACAATCGCTAGTCGTCCGCCTTGGCCTCGCCGCGGCGGCGCATGAACGTGAACCCGGGGATGCCGAGGATCGCCTGCCGGACGTCGTTGGTGACCTCCAGCAGCTGGTGGATGTCCGGCCCGACGCGGTCGAGCGTGGCCAGGATCGGCAGGACGTCCTCGATCAGGTGCTTGGTCAGCACCGGCAGCTGGTCCACCAGCTGCACGGCGGCGTCCACCTCGTGGGGCGACAGGTCGTCCACGAACCGCTGCGCGAGCGGCTGGGCCTTCCGCGCGATGGGCGCGTAGCTGTCAAGCAGCTCGCGCGACGTCCGGGCGGTGCGGCCGACGTCGGTCGTCACGTCCTCGGCCGTCGCGGTCACCGCCTTCGCCCGCCCGACCAGCGCCTCGGTCTCGGCCAGCACCCGTTCGGTGCGTGTGACCATCTCGTCGGCGCGGCGCACGACGGCCTCCGCCGCGCCGAGCAGGTCGAGCACGCGGCCCGGCACCGACACGGCGGTCTCGACGGTCGTCCGGGCCAGGCCGAACAGGGCGCGCGGGGTGAGCTCCATGCCGTCCACTGTGCCGCACGCGGACGTGCCCGGCCTCAGGGAGATCCCTGACCGGGCGATCCTTGTCCGAGTCGTCCAGACCAATTACAGTGACCTGCGCCACCGCCTCGACCCTCCCCGTCACCAGGGGAGTCGAAGGAGGCGCGCATGTCCGGAACACTCGGAGCCCTGGTCGCGGCGGTGTTCGTCGGCGGCCTGGTGGTGGCCCCACCGGCCGCGCACGCCCAGGTCGAACCCGGACCGTGGACCTCGTACTCGCCCACCTTCACCGTGCAGGAGCGGGGTTGCGGCGACGTCGCGGACCTGACCTTCCGCCTCACCTGCGCCACCGCGAGCGGCGACCAGCGCGCCGAGCGCCGGTACGCCACCTACTCCGGGGGCACCCGCCAGTTCGAGGGGTCGTTCCGCATCACCAGCCTCGGCGGCACCCGCGTCAGCCTGAAGCAGACGTTCCACGAGTCCGCGGCCGGCCCGTTCTTCATGCTGGCGGTGGAACGGGGCGGCCGGCTGTACGCGGTGCACGGCGGCGCGACGATCGCCACGGGGGCGACCGTCGGCACGTCCGTGCGGGTGAACACGGTGCACGTGGTGGGCGGTCAGCACCGCACGTACATCAACGGATCGCTGAAGCACGCGTACGACCGCCCCGGTGGCAGCTTCTACGACAAGTTCGGCGCCTACCGCACCAACAGCGGCCAAGGCCCGGCGACGGTCGTGTGGAGCGGCATCCGGTTCTGGCGCAAGTGAGGCGTCTCGTCGTGGTGTCGGTGCTGCTCCTGGTCGCGTGCGGCCGGGAGCGGCCCTCGACGCTCACCGCCACGTTGACGTCGCCGACGGACGTCTCGCTGGCGTGGGAGGCCGAACCGGGCGCGGCGGGGCAGGTCGTCGAGTACGCCCACGCGGCCGACGACGCGTACACGGTGCTGGAGTTCGTGCCGCCGTCCCGGACGACGTTCGCGCACCCGGACCTGATCCCCCGGACGTCGTTCCACTACCGGGTGCGGTCGTTCCACGGCCCGGCGTCGGCGTCGGTGGACGTGGCGTTGCCGCCCGGCGACGAGGTGCCGCCGGCCGACGGTCACGAGTGGGCCGCGCCGGTGAGCGGTCCGAGCGGCGTGCGCCCGGTGCGTTCGGCCGACGCCGGTGCGGGTGACTTCCGGGCCGAGGTGAAGCACGCCAACGGGATCCTGTTCACGTGGACCGACCGCGCGGCGGGGGAGGAGGGGTACCTGCTGGAGGTCAGGCCGGCCGGGGCGGCGGAGTTCTCGGTGGCCGCGCGGCTCGACCCGGACGTGCGGTCGTTCGGGTTGATCACGCTGCCGACGGAGAAGACCGCCACTTACCGCGTACGTGCCTACTACTACGGCGCGGCGTCCGACGTAGTGCACCTGACGACCGGAGGCGAGGCCTAGGCCAGCGCGAGGTCGACGCCCGTCTCGACGTGGATGCGGGTCGAGTCGACCAGCGGCACGGTGCTGTCGGACTGGTCGACCAGCAACGTGATCTCCGTGCAGCCCAGGATCACCGCCTCCGCGCCGCGCTCGACCAGGCGTGCCATCACGTCCCGGTAGGCGGCGCGGGACGCGGGCTCGACCCGGTTCTTGGTCAGCTCCTGGTAGATCACGTCGTGCACGAGCGTGCGGTCCGGTTCGTCCGGGACGACCAGCTCGATGCCGTGCGCGCGCATCCGGTCGCGGTAGAAGTCCTGCTCCATGGTGAACCGGGTGCCGAGCAGGCCGACCTTGCGGTAGGCGGTCAGCCGCCGCGCCGTGGCGTCCACGATGTGCACGAACGGCACCTGGACGGCGTCCGTGATCGCGTCGGCGACCTTGTGCATGGTGTTGGTGCACAAGAGGACCAGCTCGGCGCCCGCGCCTTCGAGCTTGCGGGCGGCCTCGGCCAGCAACTCGCCCGACCGCTCCCACTGCCCCGTGCGCTGCAACTGCTCGATCTCGGCGAAGTCGACGGTCAGCAGCAGGCTGGGCGCGCAGTGGTGGCCGCCGAGCCGGCGCCGCGTCTCCTCGTTGAGCAGCCGGTAGTACTCGGCGGACGATTCCCAGCTCATCCCGCCGATCAACCCGATGGTTCGCATGGCGACGATTGTGTCGGCACGCCGTCTGCCGAGCGGCATGAATAACGTTGTCGCTGGTCACGAGGTTGCGGCCTGCGGTACGTTGCCGTGATGGCGCACCTGAGTTACTCCTCGGGCACCTCCGACGTGCCGCTGCTGGGCGACACCATCGGCGTGAACTTCGACCGCGCGGTGGCCACGCACGCCGACCGGGAAGCCCTGGTCGACCTCCCCACCGGCCGCCGGTGGACCTACCGCGAGCTGGCCGCCGAGGTCGACTCCGTCGCGGCCGGGCTGATGGCGGCCGGGGTCGGTGTCGGCGACCGGGTCGGGATCTGGTCGCCCAACCGGGCCGAGTGGGTGGTGGTCCAGTACGCGACCGCGCGCATCGGCGCGATCCTGGTCAACATCAACCCGTCGTACCGGGTGCACGAGCTGGAGTACGTGCTCAACCAGGCCGGCGTGCGCACGCTCTTCGCGGCCGCGTCGTTCAAGACCTCCGACTACGCCGGGATGATCGCCGAGGTCCGGCCCCGCTGCGCGGCGCTGCGCCAGGTCGTGCTGTTCGACAGTCCCGAGTGGACGGACCTGCACGCGGACGCGTTGCCGCGGTGGCCGGAGCTGTCGGCGGACGACCCGATCAACATCCAGTACACCTCGGGCACCACGGGGTTCCCGAAGGGCGCGACCCTGTCGCACCACAACATCCTCAACAACGGCTTCTTCGTCGGTGAGCTGCTCGGGTACACCGAGGACGACCGGATCTGCGTGCCGGTCCCGTTCTACCACTGCTTCGGCATGGTCATGGGCAACCTCGCGGCCACCTCGCACGGCGCGTGCGTGGTGATCCCCGCGCCCGCGTTCGAGCCCGCCGCCACGTTGCGGGCCGTGGCGGAGGAGCGGTGCACGTCGCTGTACGGCGTGCCGACGATGTTCATCGCCGAGCTCGCCGACCCCGGCTTCGACTCCTACGACCTGTCGTCGCTGCGCACCGGGATCATGGCCGGCTCGCCGTGCCCGGTCGAGGTGATGAAGCAGGTGGTGGAGCGGATGGGCATGCGCGAGGTGTCCATCTGCTACGGCATGACCGAGACCTCGCCGGTGTCCACGCAGACCCGCCGTGACGACTCGCTGGACCGGCGGGTGTCCACCGTCGGCCGGGTCGGGCCGCACCTGGAGGTGAAGGTCGTCGACCCGGACACCGGCCGCACCGTGCCGCGCGGCACGCCCGGCGAGCTGTGCACGCGCGGGTACTCGGTGATGCTCGGCTACTGGGAGCAGCCGGACAAGACCGCCGAGGCGATCGACGCCGCCCGGTGGATGCACACCGGCGACCTCGCGGTGATGGACGCCGACGGGTATGTGAACATCACCGGCCGGATCAAGGACATGGTGATCCGCGGCGGCGAGAACCTGTACCCGCGCGAGATCGAGGAGTTCCTCTACACCCACCCCGACGTGCTCGACGCGCAGGTCGTCGGCGTCCCCGACGTGAAGTACGGCGAGGAGCTGATGGCCTGGGTGCGCCTGCGCCCCGGCGCGGAACCGCTGACCGCCGAGTCGCTGCGGTCGTTCTGCGCCGGCAAGCTCGCGCACCAGAAGATCCCCCGGTACGTCCACGTGGTCGACGAGTTCCCGATGACCGTCACCGGCAAGGTGCGCAAGGTCGAGATGCGCAAGCAGGCCGTGCAGCTCCTCGGTCTTGCCGACGCCGACGCGGTGCGGCACGCGTAGGTGCCGGCTTACGACGTTCGCACCTCCTCCGCGAACTGGGTCCGGTACAGCTCTTCGTAACGCCCGCCCGCGGCGAGCAGTTCGGTGTGGGTGCCGCGTTCCACCACCCGACCGCCCTCGACCACGAGGATCAGGTCGGCCGCCCGGATCGTCGACAGCCGGTGCGCGATCACCACCGCCGTGCGCCCGTGCAGCGCCTCGCCCAACGCGGCCTGCACCGCGGCCTCCGAGGTGGAGTCCAGGTGCGCGGTGGCCTCGTCCAGGATCACCACGCGCGGCTTCGCCAGCAGCAGCCGGGCGATCGTCAACCGCTGCCGCTCGCCGCCGGACAACCGGTAGCCGCGCTCGCCGACCACGGTGTCCAGCCCGTCCGGCAGCGACGCCACCAACTCGGCCAGCCGCGCCCGGCCCAGCACCTCCCACAGGTCGGCCTCGGTGGCCTGCGGGCGGGCGAGCAGCAGGTTCGACCGGATCGACTCGTGGAACAGGTGACCGTCCTGCGTCACCATGCCCAGCGCGCCGCGGACCGAGTCGGCGGTCAGGTCGCGCAGGTCCACACCGGACAGGCGCACCACGCCCGAGTCCACGTCGTAGAGCCGGGGCAGCAGCGAGGCGATCGTGGACTTCCCGGCGCCCGACGAGCCGACCAACGCCACCACCTGGCCGGGCTCGGCCCGGAACGACACGTCGTGCAGCACCTCCTCTCCGCCGCGGCTGTCGAGCACCGCGACCTCCTCCAACGACGCCAGGGACACCTTGTCCGCCGACGGGTAGGCGAACCGGACGTTCTCGAACTCCACCGACACCGGACCGTCCGGCACCGACCGCGCATCGGGCTTCTCGGTGATCAACGGCTTCAGGTCGAGCACCTCGAAGACCCGCTCGAAGCTCACCAACGCGCTCATCACCTCGACCCGCGCGCCGGCCAGCGCCGTGAGCGGCGCGTACAGCCTGGTCAGCAGCAACGCCAGCGCCACCACCGACCCCGGGTCCAACTCGCCGCGCAGCGCGTAGAACCCGCCCAACCCGTACACCACGGCCAACGCCAGCGCCGAGACCAGCGTCAACGCCGTCAGGAACACGGTCTGCACCATGGCCGTGCGCACCCCGATGTCCCGCACCCGCCGCGCCCGCGTCGCGAACTCCTCCGACTCGTGCGCCGGCCTGCCGAACAGCTTCACCAGCGTCGCCCCCGGCGCCGAGAACCGCTCGGTCATCCGGGTGCCCATGGTGGCGTTGTGGTTGGCCGCCTCACGTTCCAGCCGCGCCAGCCGCGTCCCCATCCGCCGCGCCGGCACCACGAACACCGGCAGCAACACCAGCGCCAGCAGCGTGATCTGCCACGACAGGCTGATCATCACCGCCAGCGTCAGCGCCAACGTGACCAGGTTGCCCGCCACGCTGGACAAGGTGTCGCTGAACGCCCGCTGCGCCCCGATCACGTCGTTGTTGAGCCGGCTCACCAGCGCCCCGGTGCGGGTGCGGGTGAAGAACGCGATCGGCATCCGTTGCACGTGGTCGAAGACCGTGGTCCTCAGGTCGAGGATCAGGTCTTCGCCGATGCTCGCCGACAGCCACCGCGTCAGCAGCCCCAACCCCGCCTCGACGATCGCGATGACCGCGATCACGACCGCGAGGACGAGCACCACCCGGTACGCCGCGCCGTTGACGATCGCGTCCACGATCCGGCCCGCGAGCACCGGTATCGCCACCGCCAGCACCGCCACGACCACGCTCAGGGTGAGGTACTGGGTCAGCCTCACCCGGTGCGGACGGGCGAACGCCCAGATCCGGCGGAACGTGGCGACGGAGAACGGCCGCTTGTCGTCCTGCGCGTTCGTCACGTGGTACAGCGACATCCAGGCGGTGGTCTCCATGTCCATGCCCGGAACGTAGGACCTGGAGTCAGGTGGAGGTCAAGCTCCGGGGCCGGTAGTCCGCCAACGACACGGTGTTCGCCAGCTTCTGCAGGTCGCCGAACAGTCTCGCGCCGCCGGGGATGTGCGGGACTACGCGGATCGCGAAGTCGCGCATGCGGATGGACATCCGCGACTTCGGCATCAGGCTGTCGACCCCGCCCAGCGCGAACTTCTGGCACCGCGTCACGTACTCGCGCATCACCTCCTCGTACCGTCTGAACGCCGTGGCGTGATCCGGGGCGGTGGCCAGCTCGCCCGCGAGGACGTACGCGCCGACCAACGCCATGCTCGTGCCGTTGCCCGCCATGGGCGACGCGCAGAACGCCGCGTCGCCGAGCAGCGCGACGCGACCGTCCGACCAGGTGTCCATCCGGATCTGGCAGAGCCGGTCGAAGTAGAAGTCCGGCGCCTCGCGCATGTCCTCGAGCAGCCGGGGCACCTCCCAGCCGTCGTCGGCGAACGTGGTGGCGATCAGCTCGCGCTGCCACGCCGTGTCGCGCCGGTCGTGCTCCAGCGGGGGCGAGGCGAACACGAACATCGCCTTGGCCCCGCCGTCCGGCGTGGGGTAGATGCCCGCGGTGCGGCCGGGCACGGTGTGCATCAGCTGCACGCCGTCCAGGTCTTCTCGCTGGGTCGTGCCGAAGATGGAGATGTAGGCGCCGAGGTCGTGCGCGAACCGCGACTCGGGGCCGAACGCCAGCGACCGCACCTTGGAGTGCAGCCCGTCCGCGCCGATGACCAGGTCGAACGTGCGCGGCTCGCCGCGCTCGAAGGTCACCGCCACCCCGGCTCCGGTCTGGGTGAGCGAGGTGATGCCGTCGTCGAAGACGTGCTCGACGCCGGTCGCGGTCGCCTCGTGGAGGATGCGGACCAGGTCGCCCCGCAGGATCTCCAGCTCGGCGATCACGCCGCCCGAGTCGCCCATCGCGTCGGACGCCATGGTGGCGGTGCGCTTGCCCTCGGCGTTCACGAACGCCATGCCTCGCGCGCCCGTGTGCGCGGCGCGCACCTGATCGAGCACGCCCATTCGCTCGGCGACCTCGCGGGCCGTTCCGCGCAGGTCGACGGCCTGGCCGCCGGGGCGCGGGGCGGGTGCCCGCTCGACGACGGTCGGGGTGAAGCCGTGGTGGCGCAGCCAGTAGGCGAGCGCGGGGCCGGCGATGCTCGCGCCGGAGATCAGTACGGTGTTCATGCGTACACCGTACATGGGTGTTCTGCTTGGTCAATCACTCGATCGTGCACTAGTGCTGTAGCATCAGGTGCACTACCTTTGAGGAGGCGGGCGATGACTGACGCGATCTACCAGCGGATTGCGCGCGAGATCCGCGATTCGATCGAGTCGGGCCAGCTGCGACCGGGTGATCGGGTGCCGTCGACGCGCGAGATCACCGTGCGCTGGAACGTCGCGATGGCCACGGCGACCAAGGTGCTGGTCACCTTGCGTTCCGAGGGCTTCGTGCGTCCCGTGGCCGGCGTGGGCACGGTCGTGTCGCCGGAAGGTGGGGAACCTGTGCGGCCGCGCGCGCAGGAGACCGACCTGACCGGCGAGCGGCTGGTCCTCGCGGCGGTCCGCCTGGCGGACCAGGAAGGGCTCGACGGGTTGTCGATGCGGCGGGTGGCGGCACGGCTGGGCGTGGCGACCATGTCGCTGTACCGGCACGTCGAGAGCAAGGACGAACTGGTCCTTCGGATGATCGACCACGTGTTGCGGAAGGAGGAGTTGCCCGAGCCGGGGCCCGAGACCTGGCGGGAGCGGCTGGAGGTGAGCGCGAGGGTGCAGTGGAAGTTGTTCCAGGAACATGCGTGGCTGGCGCCGGCCATGTCCATGACCAGGCCGCAACTGCTTCCCAGTGCGCTCGCGCACACCGAGTGGGTCCTGCGCGCGCTCGACGGGAAGGGGCTGAACCTGGAGGAGATGATGCACGCCGCCGTGACGATGTTCGGCTTCGTCCGGGGCGTCGCGGTGAACATCGAGCCGGAGGTCGAGCAGCGGCGGGACACCGGGATGACCGGGGACGAGTGGATGACCCAGCAGGCGCCGGCCCTGCTGGACATCGTCTCCGGCGGGGAGTTCCCGATGTTCAGCCGCGTCGTGGGCTCTGACCTGGACCTGGGGCTGGACACGCTCTTCGAATTCGGTCTCGCTCGAATGCTCGACGGAATCGGGGAATGGATCAGCGGTCGGTCGACGTTGACGGAGGGGAGGACTGGCATGTGAGCACTTGGGGAGGCACGAGGTGGCGCTGGACCCGGAGGATCTGTTCGAGGTCGACTCCGACGTCCCGGACCTGACCGGAGCGGTGTTGTTGCACCACTTCGACGGCTTCATGGACGCCGGTGCGGCGGGCGCGACGGTGGTCGCCCACCTGCTGGAGGTGCACGAACACCGGGTGATCGCCCGGTTC
Source organism: Actinosynnema sp. NPDC037264 (assembly GCF_055603705.1). Taxonomy (NCBI): domain Bacteria; kingdom Bacillati; phylum Actinomycetota; class Actinomycetes; order Pseudonocardiales; family Pseudonocardiaceae; genus Actinosynnema; species Actinosynnema sp. NPDC037264. Next base: position 70,900 of record NZ_JBVJVK010000011.1, read on the forward strand.
GACATCGACGACCTGATCGACTACCGCGCCCGGCGGCCGACGATGATCTACGCCACCGACCGCTGGGAGTCCTTCGACGCGCCCGAGCTGGTCGTGCACCTGATGCACGACGCGGTGGGCACGCCGTTCCTGCTGATGACCGGCCCCGAGCCGGATCGCCGGTGGGAGGCGGTGGTCGCGGCCGTGCGGTCGCTGATCGAGCGGTGGGGTCTGCGCCTCGCGGTCAGCTTCAACGGCATCCCGATGGGCGTGCCGCACACGCGGAAGCTGTCGGTGATCTCGCACGCGACCAGGCCGGAACTGGTGACGGAGGGCTCGCCGTTCAGCCGGGTGCAGGTGCCGGGCAACCTGTCGGCGCTGCTGGAGCTGCGGCTCGGGCAAACCGGCCACGACGCCATGGGCTTCGCCGCCTACGTGCCGCACTACCTGGCGCAGGGCACCTACCCCGCCGCCGCGCTGAGCCTGCTGCAGGCGTTGACGAAGTCGACGGGCCTGGTCATCCAGGCGGCGGCGCTGAACGAGGCGGCCAAGCGGACGGACGCCGAGATCACCCGCCAGGTGTCGGAATCGGCCGAGGTCGCCCAGGTCGTCGAGGCATTGGAACGGCAGTACGACGCCTTCACCGAGGCCTCGGACAACCTGCTGATCAACGACGACGAACCACTGCCCAGCGCCGACGAACTGGGCGCCGAGTTCGAACGCTTCCTAGCCGAACAACAACGCGACCACTAACCCCGCACCAACCGGCCCCACCAAGGCCAAACCGCAGCCGCACCGCAGCCCAACCGGCAGCCCTGCCACGCCGCGCCACCACCCATCCGCGCGCCGCACCGCAGCCCTGCCACCGGCGCTCCGCTGTGCCCGCACCAGCCGCCCGGCAGCCTGCCCCACCGCAGCGCTGCTGCCCAGTGCTGCCCTCAGCCGACCTACTGCCGACCAGCCGCACCGTAGCCTCGCCACCCGGTGCTGCCATCGGCTGACCGGCAGCCGTGCCACCCGGTGCTGCCATCGCGGCGGCCTGACAGCCTTGCCGCAGCGCTGGCGCACCGCGTTCCGCTATGTCGCCACCGGCCGGCCGACCGACCCGCAGCCTCGCCACCCGGTGCTGCCACCGGCCGCTCGGCGGTCGGGCCGCACCGCAGCCCGGCCGCACCTTGCCGCGCTAGCCCGCCCGGCAGCCTTGCCGCACCGCAGCGCTGCCACCCGGCGCTGCCACCGGCTGACCAGTGGCCCTGTCCCACCGCAGCCCGGCCGCACCGTGCCGCGACAGCCTGACCGGTAGCCCTGTCCTACCGCAGTGCTGCCGCCCGGTGCTGCGGTCAGCTGACCGGCAGCGACGCCGCAGCGCTGCCATCGCGGCCGGCCGCCCGGCGCCTTGCCACAGCGCGGCCGTACGGCGTTTCCGGTAGGCCGCCCGCAGCCGACCGGCCGACCTGCAGCCGTGCCACCCCAGTGCTGCCACCGGCTGACCGGCGGCACTGCTCCACCGCAGCGTTGCCACCTGGTGCTGCCATTGGCTGACCGGCAGCCATGCCCCAGCGCTGCCGACCCCCGCTCAGCAGCGCCGCCACCAGCCGACCCCCGCAGGCTCCCCACCGGGGGGCGTGCGGACCTGCCGCGCCACTACCACCACCACGCCGCGTACCCGAACCCGAGCGCCCGCACCAGGGCACCCGAACACCCGCACCACGGCACCCGAGCGCTTGCGCCGTGGTGCCTTCAGCGCTGTGCCGTCGTGTCGTGGACCCCCGCCCCCGCCGCGCCGAGGATTGGTGCTTTGCCGTGCTGCGGAGTGGCATGCGCTGGTAGCGGTGTTCGGGTGGTGGGGCGTTTGGGTGCCGTGGGGTTGCGAGGTGGGGAGTAGTCGGTTGGTATGAGTCGTGGATGATGATGGACGTGTCTGACTCCACCTCCACGTCGGTCCCGTCGCCGTCGCCGTCGTCCGATTCGTCGTCGCAGCCGTTGCTGCCCCCGACGTCACTGGACGAGGTTCGTGCGCGCATCGATGTGATCGACTCGGAGCTGGTGCGCCTGCTGGCGCAACGGCAAGGTCTGGTGCGGGCGGCTGCGGCGTTCAAGTCGGATGACCAGGCGGTTCGGGCGCCGGACCGGGTTGCCGAGGTGATCGCGTCGGTGCGGGAGCGGGCGTCGGTGGCAGGGTTGGAGCCGGTGGTGGCGGAGGCGGTGTGGCGGGCGATGATCGGTGCGTTCATCGAGGTTGAGCTCGTAGAGCACGCGGTGGCACAGCGCGCTGGGGCACAGCACACGGCAACCCGGCACGCGGCGACTCGGCGCGCGACGAACCCGCAGGGGTGACGCGGTCCGTCGGAGTCTGACCGCAGGCGGCGGTCGTGCGGGTCAGAGGTAGAGGTCGGCCAGTCGGCGGTACGAGTCGAGCATGGCGGCGCGGTCGTACGTGCTGGTGGTGACCAGGACCTCGTCGGCGGCGGTGCGGTGGAGGAGGTTGTCCAGGGCCTTGGCGACTTCGGATGGTGTGCCGTGGACGTGGCCTTGGAGGGACTGCTCGAACAGTCGGCGCTCGCGGCTCGTCATGGCCTGGGCGAGGATGTCGTTCGGCGCGCTCAGGGGTGGGAACTCGCCTCGGGTGCGTGAGTGCGCCATCGCCCACGCCTCCGGCACGAGGAGTCGCCAGGCGTCCTCGGTGGTGTCGGCGACGGCGACCGTCGAGGAGATCACCACGTACGGCTCGTCCGACCACGCCGACGGGCGGAACTCGGCGCGGTAGGTGGTGATGGCGTCGATCATGGCGTCTTCGCCCCGGAACGAGCCGATGACCAGTGGGACGCCGTGTGCTGCGGCAACGCGCGCGCCGGCGCCGGTGGCGAGGACGAACGGCGACACGCGGAGGCCGTCGGCCGGGTAGCCGCGCACCGCCTGGTCGCCCGTGAAGTACCCCAGCAGCTCGGTGAGCCTCGGGCCGAAGTCGGCGGCGTCCTCCTTGTCGTGCCCCAACGCCTTGCGGACCGCCTCGATGAAGCCGACCGACCGGCCGAGGCCCATGTCGATCCGGCCCGGGAACAGCGACTCCAGCACACCGAACTGCTCGGCCACGACCAGTGGCTGGTGGTTGGGCAGCATCACGCCGCCGGTGCCGACCCTGATCCGGGACGTCGCCCCGGCGACGGCTGCCGCCAGCACCGTCGGCGCGGAACCGGCCACGCCCGGCACGCCGTGGTGCTCGGACACCCAGAAGCGGTGATAGCCGAGCTGTTCAGCCTGACGGGCGAACGCGATCGTGTCGCGCAGCGCCTCAGGGTGACCACTCCCGACCCTCACCCGCGACCGGTCCAGCACGGAAAGCTTCACGACAAGGTCAACGGTGTCGATCACCACCGCATTCCGGTCGAACCGCGTTCCGGATGTGCGGGGGTGGCGAGGGGGAGGGGGAGTTCGGGGAGGGGATGGTGCAGCTGGGGAAGTGCGACGGCAGGGAGGTGGGCGTGAGCATCCGCGTCACGCCCGCCTCGACCGGCGCCGCTGCGACAGCCGCGACTGTCGTGACCGACCGTGACCGACCGTGACCGCCGGGGAGAGTCGGCGGTCACGGTCGCGGGCGGGCTTGAGGGGCCCGAATCAGGAGCTACAGGCCCCGATCACGTCACGTGGCTCACGCGACGGTCCACTTCTGGTTCGCGGTGCCGAAGCAGGTCCACAGCTGCAGCCGCGTGCCGTTGGCGGAGCTGTTGTTCTGCGCGTCCAGGCACTTGTTCGCCTGGATGTTCACGATGTCGTTGGCACCGCTCACCGCCCACTTCTGCGCACCGGTCCCGTTGCAGTCCCACAGCTGGACCAGCGTGCCGTCCGCCGTGCCGCCCGACGCCGCGTCCAGGCACTTGCCCAGCGCCCGGATCGTGCCGTCGCCCGGCCGGGACCACTGCTGGGCCGCCGTGCCGTTGCAGTCCCACAGCTGCACGGGCGTGCCGTTGGCCGAGTTCGCGCCGGCCACGTCCACGCACTTGCCGCCGATGCCGGTGATCCGGCCACCCGCGGGCGGGTTGCCGTCCGTCGTCGACACCCGCACGTAGTCGATCACGAACTGCTGCGGGAACGTGGTGGTGGCGTCCGGGTAGCCCGGCCACTCGCCGCCGACCGCCAGGTTCAGGATGATGAAGAACGGCTTGTTGAACACCCACTGGTTGCCGCCGACGTCGGCGGGCGTGCGGCGCTGGTAGACGTTGCCGTCCACGGACCACGCGATGCCGGTGGGCGACCACTCGATGGCGAAGGTGTGGAAGCCGTCGGCGAAGTTCGGCCCGTTGAACGGCATGCCGATGCCGCCCGCGCCGGAGTAGCCGGGACCGTGGATCGTGCCGTACACCGTGTCCAGGTCGTGGCCCAGGAACTCCATGATGTCGATCTCGCCGCTGCCCGGCCACGGGTTGCCGGAGTTGATGTCCTGCCCGAGCATCCAGAACGCGGGCCAGATGCCCTTGCCGCGCGGCATCTTCATCCGCGCCTCGACCTTGCCGTAGGTCGTGGTGAACTTGCCCGCGGTGTTGATCCGGGCCGACGTGTACTGGCACCGGCCGTACCAGCAGTTGTAGTTGCCGGGGTTCTCCTTGCGGGCGGTGATGACCAGGTTGCCCGCGCCGTCCATGGCGGCGTTGCTCGCCGAGGTCGTGTAGTACTGGTGCTCGCGGTTGTTGCCGTTGTTGTCGCCGACCTCCGTGTTCCACTTGGAGGCGTCGACCCGCGTGCCCGCCGGGCCGTTGAACTCCTCGGCGAAGGTCACCGCCATGGCGCCGACGTCGGCGGCGTCCGGCGCGGGCGCGGGTGCGGCTTGGGCGGCCGGCACGGCCAGCCCGCTGAAGGCGAGCACGACCGCGCTCACCACCACTCGTGTCCTCATCGACACTCCTCTCATTCTGGCGGCGGCCGTCCAAAAGTTACTGCATGACCTTGAATCAAGTCACGATGAAAGTGCGGAGGCTTTACTGTCGGGTCATGCCGGGACACCCACCGGCCCGACGAGGAGGTCGACACCCGATGGCCATGCTGCGCAGCTACGTGTCAGGTCGCTGGCACGCCCCGTCCGTCGAAGGAACGCCGCTGCACGACGCGGTGACCGGCGAGGAGATCGCCCGCATCTCGTCGCAGGGCGTCGACATGGCGGCGGCGCTCGACCACGGCAGGCGCGTCGGCGGACCGGCGCTGCGGGAGCTGACGTTCCACCAGCGCGCGGCCCTGCTCAAGGCCCTCGCCTCGCACCTGCGGGAACACCGCGACGAGCTGTACGCCCTGTGCGCCCGATCGGGCGCCACCAGGACGGACTCCCTGATCGACGTGGACGGCGGCATCGGCGTGCTGTTCGGCTACGCGAGCAAGGCCAAGCGCGAGCTGCCCAACGACAAGGTTTACGTCGACGGCAACGTGGAGCCGCTGAGCAAGGGCGGCACGTTCGTCGGCCAGCACGTCGCGACCCCGCTGCGGGGCGTGGCCGTGCAGATCAACGCCTTCAACTTCCCGATGTGGGGCCCGCTGGAGAAGTTCGCGCCCGCGTTCATCGCCGGCGTGCCGTCGCTGATCAAGCCCGCCTCCCAGACGGCGTACATCACCGAGAAGCTGGTCGAGCTGATGCTGGCCTCGGGCCTGCTGCCGGAAGGCTCGCTGCAGCTGGTCACCGGCAGCGCGGGCGACCTGCTCGACCACCTCACGGCCCAGGACCTGGTCGGCTTCACCGGCTCCGCGTCCACCGCCCAGGTGCTGCGCACCCACCCGGCGGTCGTGCGCAACAGCGTGCGCTTCAACGCCGAGGCGGACTCGCTGAACTGCTCGATCCTCGGCCCGGACGCGGTCGAGGGCACGCCCGAGTTCGACCTGTTCGTCAAGCAGCTCGTCAGCGAGATGACGGTCAAGGCAGGCCAGAAGTGCACCGCGATCCGGCGCGCCCTGGTACCCGCCTCCCTCCTGGGCGCCGTCGCCGACGCCGCCACCGCGCGCCTGGCGAAGGTCGTGATCGGCAACCCCGCGAACGAGAGCGTGCGGATGGGCGCGCTGGCCGGGCTGGAGCAGCGCGAGGAGGTCCGGCGGTCGCTGAAGGCGCTGCTGGAGGTCGGTGACGTCGTCTACGGCTCCCCGGACCGCGTGGACGTGGTGGACGCCGACGCCGAGCGCGGCGCGTTCCTGTCGCCGGTGCTGCTCAAGGCCGACCCCGACCACGCCCAGCCGCACGAGGTGGAGGCGTTCGGGCCGGTGTCGACGCTGATGGCCTACCGCGACGCCGAGCACGCGGTCGAGTTGGCCGCACGCGGCGCGGGCAGCCTGGTCGGCTCCGTCGTCACGCACGACGCCGACTTCGCGCGCGACGTGGTGCTGGGCGTGGCCCCGTGGCACGGCCGCGTCCTGGTGCTCGACCGCGACGACGCAAAGGAGTCCACCGGCCACGGTTCGCCGCTGCCGATGCTGGTGCACGGCGGTCCGGGCCGCGCGGGCGGCGGTGAGGAGATGGGCGGCATCCGGGGCGTGCTGCACCACATGCAGCGCACCGCGGTGCAGGCCGGCCCCAGGGTGCTGAGCGCGGTCACCGGGCGGTGGGTGCCGGGCGCGCCGCGCACCGAGTCGGACGTGCACCCGTTCCGCAAGTCGTTGCGGGAGTTGAGGATCGGCGACACGGTCGTGGCCGGGCCGCGCACCGTGACGTTGGCCGACATCGAGCACTTCGCGGAGTTCACCGGCGACACGTTCTACGCGCACATGGACGAGGAAGCCGCGACGGCGAACCCGTTCTTCGGCGGTCGGGTCGCGCACGGGTACCTGGTGGTGTCGTTCGCGGCGGGCCTGTTCGTCTCGCCCGAGCCGGGGCCGGTGCTGGCCAACTACGGGCTGGAGAACCTGCGGTTCCTCACGCCCACGTTCCCCGGCGACGAGCTGACCGTGACGTTGACCGCGAAGCAGATCACGCCGCGCGAGGACCAGGAGTACGGCGAGGTCCGCTGGGACGCCGACCTGGTCAACCAGAAGGGTGAGTCGGTGGCCAAGTACGACGTGCTCACGCTGGTCGCCAAGCAGTAGCCGGGTTCCACCACGTGGACGCGCGTCGGCCCGATCCCCCAGGACGGGAACAACCGACGCGGTCCGACCGGTTGGCGCGAGTGGAGAACCGAGCAACACCCGAACCACGAGGAGCACCAGAGGTGTCTGAGACCTTTTCGCTGGGTGGGGACCTGACCGTCAACCGCCTCGGCTACGGCGCGATGCGGCTCACCGGTGAGGGCATCTGGGGCTACCCGGCCGACCGCGACAACGCGATCGCCGTGCTGCGCCGGGTGGTCGAGCTGGGCGTCACCTTCATCGACACCGCGGACGCCTACGGCCCGCACGTCAACGAGGAGCTGATCCGGCAGGCCCTGCACCCGTACGCGGACGACCTGGTCATCGCGACCAAGGGCGGCCTGCTGCGCACCGGCCCGAACGAGTGGCCGATCCTCGGCAAGCCCGCCTACCTGCGGCAGGCCGTCGAGACCAGCCTGCGGCGGCTCGGCGTCGAGCGCATCGACCTCTACCAGCTGCACCGCGTCGACCCGGACTACCCGCTGGAGGACCAGGTCGGCGAGCTGCGCAAGCTCCAGGAGGAGGGCAAGATCCGGCACATCGGACTGTCCGAGGTGGACGTCGCCCAGCTCGAGGCCGCCCGGGCGGTCGCGCCGATCGCGAGCGTGCAGAACCTGTACAACCTGGCCAACCGCGGGCACGAGGCCGTGCTGGAGCGCGCGACCGAGCTCGGCATCGCGTTCATCCCGTGGTTCCCGGTGGCGACCGGCGAGCTGGCCCGTCCCGGCGGCGTGCTCGACTCGGCCGCCAAGGAGCACGGCGCCACGCCCGCGCAGCTCGCGCTGGCGTGGCTGCTGCGCAGGTCGCCCGTGGTGCTGCCCATCCCCGGCACGTCCTCGATCGCGCACCTGGAGGAGAACGTGGCGGCGGCGCGGATCGAGCTGACCGACGAGGAGTTCGAGAAGCTGTCCGCGCTCGCCTGAGCCACCGCTACGCCGGGTCGAACGCCCGCCGCTCGACCCGGCGTCGCAGGTCCTCGGGCAGGTCGTCGCCGGCCGCCAGCAGGCCCGGCAGCAACGCGGGCTCCAGGGTCAGGGCGCGGAACGCGAGCGCGATCGTGACGTCGTGGTCGGGCCGGTGCTCGATCGTGATCTCGTCACCCGCCGTGATCGTGCCGGGCTCCAGGACGCGGAAGTACGTGCCGGGAAGCCCGCGCCGAGTGAACGTCTTCACCCACCCGTGCTCCTCCATCACCCCGGCGAACGTCCGGCACGGCACCCGCGGGCTGGTCGCCTGGAGCAGCAGCCCGCCGATCCGCCACCGCTCGCCGATCCGCGCGCCGCACACGTCGAGACCCACCGTGGTCAGGTTCTCGCCGAACAGCCCGGGCCGCAGGTCGGCCCGACCCAACTCCACCGCCCACGCGTCCAGGTCTTCCCGCGCGTAGGCGTAAACGGCCTGGTCGTCGCCACCGTGGTTGCGCGAGTCGGAGATGTGGTCGCCGATGACGCCGCTGCCGACCGGGCCGGGCGCGCGGACGTCCACGGGGCCGGGCACGGGGAGCTTGCCGATACCGGTGTGGCCGACGTTGGCCTGGTCGAACTCGACGCGGGAGCCGACGTTGACGGAGAGCACGTGGGGCATGCCCACGACGGTAGCCGAGACACTTTCGGGGTTCGCACTCCTTATCGGTCGCCGGTGGGGGAGGATGGCGTGGTTCACCGTCCGTGGGGGGAGACATGCGCAGGTCCGTCGTCGCGTTGGTGCTGGCCGGGGTGGCGCTGGCGGGCTGCGCGGAGCGGACAGCCCTCCCGACGCCGACCCTCGGCCCGGTGGTGGACGACAGCGCCACGCTGATCGCGAACCTGGTCGCCCGCGCCGACGAGCAGCACTCCGTCCGGTTCGCCGCCGAGACCACCATGACCGGGCTGAGCGTCGCGCTCGACGGCGGCCTGCTGCGCGCCGGCGAGGGCCGGCTGGTGTCGTTGCGGCAGGACTCGTCCACCGACGTCGTCGTGCTGGCCGACGCCGGCTACTCCCGCACCGACGGCGGCACGTGGACCAGGCTCGACCTGGCCGACCGCGCGCCCGTGCGGGTGGACACCACGGTCGCCGGCCTGGCAGACGAGGTCGACCCGGCCTCGGTGGTGCGGTCGCTGACCGGCAGCCTGCTGGTGGAGAAGGGCGACGAGCAGCTCGACGGCGTGTCGACGCGCCGCTACACGCTCCTGGTCGACCTGCGGCTGCAGGCCGAGCGCACGCCCGACAGCTCGCGGCGCGCCCAGCTGATGGCGGCCTACGAGTCGGGCTTCACCGCGTCCGCGACCGTGTGGGTCGGTCCGGGCGACCTGCCGGTGCGGGTGGAGCAGGTGCTGAAGACGTTGGAGGGCAACGTCTTCCAGCGCACCCTGCACCGCTTCACCGACTGGAACGCCGACATCCGGGTGAGCGCGCCCGTCTCCTAGCGCCCTAGCAGGTGCGCTTGGCCCGCTGGATGTCCGTGGTCAGGGCCGGGCGGCCGTCGACCTCGCTGTCCGGGTTCGGCGCGATGCCGCCAGCGGCGACCTTGTCCAAGGTGGCGAGCCCGGCGGGGGTGACGCGGCCGAAGACGGTGTAGTTGGGCCGCAGCACGGAGTCCGACGTGACCAGGAAGAACTGGCTGCCGTTGGTGTCCGGGCCCGCGTTGGCCATGGCCAGCGTGCCGCGCGGGTAGATGCGGCGCAGGCCCGTGGGGTCGTTCGGCGCGGGCGCGAGGTCGGTCGGCAGCTCGTCGGCGTACTTGTAGCCCGGACCGCCTTCACCGGTGTTGGACGGGTCGCCGCACTGCAGCACCTTCAACGTCGGGTACGCCGTGAGCCGGTGGCACGTCGTGTCGTCGTAGAACTTCTTCCGCACCAGGTGCAGGAAGCTCTGGACGGTGCACGGCGCCTTCGCGCGGTCCAGCACCAGCGGCACGGGGCCCTGGTTGGTCTGCAGGAGGACCTCGGGGTGACCGCGGTCGGGCGTGTGCCGCGGGTCGGGCGGCAGCGGCACGGGCCGGGCGGCCGGCTCGTCCGGCGTCACCGCGTACGCGCACGGCCCGCGAGTCGTGCCCGGTGCTCCCGCGTCCGGTGTCGCGGGGGAGGCCTGCGCCACCCCGCCGCCGAGAGCCATCGTCAGCGCCACTGCCACCAGGATTCTCACCGCACCAGGTCTAACGGACCGGCACCCGCCTTGCTAGGGCCGGTCGGCGGGTCCGAGGGACGCGGCGAACGCGCTGAGCGACTCCCGGTCCGGCTTCGCGGTCTTCGTGATCAGGCTCGCCACGTGCTTCTCCACCGTCCGCGGCGAGATGTGCAGCCGGGTGGCGATCGCCTTGTTGCCCAGGCGACCCGCCAGCAGCCGGAACACCTCGAACTCGCGCACGGTCACGCCCAGCGCCCGCAGCTCGCGCGGCACCTGGTCGGACCCGGTCCGCCGCTGCGGCACCGACGCGCCCACCTGCCGCAGCAGCCCGCGGCACGCGCTGGCCACGGCCGGCTGACCGGCCTGGTGGAAGTACTCCTCGGCGCCGCGCAGCCAGCCGACCGGCTCGCCCCACCCGTCGGCCACCGCCGCCTCGGCCACCAGCCGCAGCCCCAGGTGGCGGGCCAGCGGGTGGATCGCCGCCGCCTCGCGGCCCGCGCGCACGGCCTGCGCCGCCTCCGCCTCCCGACCGAGCCTGCCCAGCAGCACGGCCAGCGCGAACTGCGCGAAACCCCGGTTCCAGCGCATCCGCGCCGCCGCCGCCCGCGTCACCGCGCGGTAGCCCGCCAGGTCCAACGCGCCCGACAACGCGTCCAGCAGCAGGCGCAGCCCGTGCCTGCCGGACAGGTGGTACACGGTCGGCGCCTCGGCCTCGTACGCGATGGCGCGCGCCAGGTCGTGCCCGGCGGTCACGCGGTCCTCCTCCAGCAACGCGCAGAACGCCCGCGCCAACCCGAAGCACAGCGGCCGTTCCTGCGAGCCGACCCCGCCGAGCTGGTCGAACGCCTCGATCGCCGCGTCCATCTCGGCCCGCTTGCCCTGGTGCGCCGCCGCGGTCGCGCGCGCCATCAACCCGTACAGGGTGAGGTTGCGCAGCTGCAGCCGCCGCGTGTCCGCGATGATCCGGGTCAACTGCTCCGCCGCGGCGTCGTACTGCCCGCGCAGCACGGTGTCCAGCCCGAGGATCGCGTCGACGTTGTAGGCCACGCTGATCGCGCCGATCCGCAACGCCTCCTCGCGCGCCTCGGCCAGCTCCGCCGCCTCGCCCTCGGCCAGCCAGCCCAGCCCGGCCTGCCGGATCACCGCGTACACCCGCTGGATGGGCAGCCCGTGCTCCTCGGCCAGCGCACGGGCCCGGCTGAAGCACTCGGTCGCCTCGTCCAGGTCGCGGTCGCGCGCCAGCACCCCGAGCAGCTGCCACGTCTCGCAGCCCACCTCCGGCAGCGGCACCCGCTTCGCCGCGTCGGCCGCCCGCCTGGCCAGGAACTCGGCCGAGGAGATCCGGTCCGGCACCTCCAGGTTCAACGTCAGGAACGCGGCCACGGCGTCGAGGCGGGCGGTGTGCTCGTCGGTCGCGTCCGCGCCGAGCAGCGCGCGTGCCGTCTCCACGTGCGCCATGCCCTCGGTCCACCGGCCCGCGGTGTTGGCCACCTGCGCGAGCTTGGTGTGCAGCTCGGCCCGCCGCACCCGGCCCAACCCGGCGGCGCTCAGCTCGGTCACCGCGTCGACCAGCGCGAACGCCCGCTCGAACTGGCCCGCCTCGGCGAGCGCGGGCAGCAGCGAGTCCAGCACGTCGGCGCGGATGGCCACGTCGACCTCGGTGGCCAGCAGCCGGTGCGCGTGGTCGAGCAGCCGCACCGCCGACCCGGCCGCGCCGTCGGCCAGCGCCCGCCGTCCCGCCTCGGCCAGCAACGCGCCCGCCTCGGCGGTCTGCCCGGCGTCCAGCCGCAGCGACGCCACCAGCGCGCACCACTCGCCGGACAGGTCGGGGTGCAGCTCGCGCACGGCGTCGGCGGTCCGCCGGGCCAGCTCGGCCCGGTGCGGCGGCGGCAGCTGCGCCAGCAGCGCCTCGGCGGTCAGCGGGTGCCGGAACGCGTACCAGTCGGGCACCGGCTCGTCCGGCGTGACCAGCTGCGCGGCCACGCCCGCGTGCAGGTGCGAGAGCAGGGCGCGGTCGTCCATGCCGGTCACCCGCCGCAGCACCGACAGCGGGAACCGGTGGCCGAGCACGGCGGCCACCGACAGCACCTCGCGGCCCTGCGGCCCCAGCCGGTCGGTGCGGTGCGCGATCGAGCGGACCAGCGCCGACGGCACGTCGATGCGCAGTTCGCCGAGCACCTGCCAGCCGCCGGGCCCGCGCACCAGCAGGCCGCCGTTCACCAGGCCGTGCAACATCTCCTCGACCACGAACGGGTTGCCCGCGCTGTCGGCCCACAGCCGCTGCACGACCTCGGCGGGCACCTCGTGGTCCTCCGCCTCCAGGCACAGCCCCACCATCCGGCGCACCTGCCGCTCGTCCAGGCGGCGCAGCTCCATCAGCACGCCCACCTGCCGTTGCGCGGCCAGCCGGACCACGTCCAGGGTGGGGCCGGGGTCGGCGCGGGTGGTCACCAGGAGCGCGGCGGGCGCCTGGTCGAGGTTGTCCACCAGGTAGTCGACGACGGCCAGCGTCTCGGCGTCCGCGTCGTGCAGGTCCTCCAGCACCAGCAGGCACGGCTGCGTGCGGCCGACCACGGCCAGCAGCCGCAGCACGGCCTCGGCGAGCACCAGCACGGAGTGCGCGGGCCGTTGCTCCTCGGCGCCGGCCGCCTCCGGGCTCCACTCGGGCGCCAACCGGCCGAGCGCCGGCTGGTACGGGCCCAGTTCGCGCAGGTTGAGGCCGTCCCCGGCGCGCAGCAGCGACATCAGGGCCTCGGCCAGCGGCCGGAACGGCACGATCGGCCCGATCGTGCTGCCGCGACCGCGCAGCACCCGCATGCCGCGGTCGAAGGCGGCGCCGGCGGCGAAGCGCGCCAGCCGGGTCTTCCCGATGCCCGGCTCGCCGACGAGGAACACGGCGCGGCCCCGGTGGGCGCCCGCGTCGGCCAGCATGCGGTCGAGCACGTGGAGTTCTTCGTCGCGGCCGACCACGACCGGCGCGCGGGTGTGCATGCGCCGACCTTAGTCAAGCCGAACGGCGGCATGCCAAACTGCCCGCACCCCCAGTGTGGGCGGGCAGTCCGGCGGTAGGGCCGAGCCCGGCTACAGGGGCAGTCCCGGCGCGCTCACCGTGGTCATGGTGCCTTCGCTCACCGCGACCGCGGCGTACGCGCCCACGGCCATGGTGAGGCCGGCCAGCGCGCGTGCCCGTGCGCCCGCCTTGGCCTTGCGGGACAGCGCCATCTCCCCGGCGGGGTGGTCGCCGTCCTGGTCTTCGCTCCAGGTGGTGACCTCGTCGCGGTTGGCGTCGTTCATCGGGTGTTCTCCTCGAGGGGGTGGATGTCGTGCGTGGACCCGAGCAGGAGCACCGAAGGCACCTGCTCGGGGAAACCGAGGCGGAGCAGGCCGTACCCGATGCCGGACAGCCCGGTGAGCAGGCCGGCCGACGGCACGCCGCCGGGCGTGCCGCAGCGCGCCCCGTACTGGTCCAGCGCGCCGAGGACCAGCCCCGCGCGCCGGGTCTGCATGGCCGCGGCCAGGCCGTGCCCCCGTTCCGCGAGGACGGTCAGGGCCTCGATCACGCCCAGCTCACCGTGGCACAGGCTCAGGTCCCGCAAGGGTTCGTGCACCGCCAAGGCGTTCAGGCACCGGTCGAGGTGCAGGGTGTGCGCGTCGACCGGTTGGTCCGGGTGGGCGCAGTGCGCGAGCACCGCGCCGGAGAGCCCGGAGCACCAGCTGTGGTCCGCTTCGGCCACGTCGAGCAGGCGTTGCCGCAGGGCGTGGTCGGCGCGCAGGTTCGCGCGGCCGACCACACCGTAGCGCTGGTCGCCCGCGGCGCGCGCGTAGCGCAGCAACGCCCAGCCGACGCCCGCCCGGCCGCGGGCGAAACCGTCGCCGCCGGGGGTGGCCGCGGCGAGCCGGTCGGCGTAGGACCGGGCCAGCGCCGCGGCGGCGGGCGAACCGCTCTCCGCCCGCACCGCCAGCATCGCGGCCAGGCCGCCCGCCCACCCCTCGACCACGTTGGCGGGGTCCTCGCCGACGGCCTCGACCTCGGTCGCGACCTCCACGGCGGCACGCAGCCAGCCGCCGACCTCGTCGTCGTCGAGCAGGTTCGCCAACCGCGCCAAGGCGTAGGAGATGCCGCCCAGCCCGTGGAACGCGCCGCTGCCGACGGCCGCCGCCAGGTCGGTGGCCTCGGCGAACGCGGCCAGCAGGCCGGGGATCGGCCGCAGCGCGTCCCGCGCGTACTCGGTGTAGCGGGCGGCGCCGGTGAGCTTGCCGAGCTGCGCGAGGAACAACGCGACGCCGGTGTAGCCGTTGGACAGGCCCGCGCCCATCGGGGCGACCGCCCAGTGCCGGTCGTCGACCAGTTCGAGGCCCACCCAGTTGACCCGGCCGTCGGCGGTCGCCGCGTGCGCCAGCACCTCGTCGGCGATGCCGCACGCGGCGACCAGCAGCCGTTGCCGGTCGGGGACGCCCGCCTCCACCGGCGCGGCGACCCCGCGGCCGGTGCGGTGCTCGACCGGTCGCGGCCTGCTCGCCAGCCCGGCGCTGATCAGCCACTGCTGGTCGTGCTTGTCCACCTCGTCCAGCGCGGTGACCTTGGCCGTGACGGCGTCCAGCGCGGAGGACGGCAGCAGGTCCGGCAGCCGCTGCCCGGTCGAGGTCCACACGTCGCGGCTGCCCGGCCGGGTGGTGAACAGCGGCACGTCGCCCGCCCACAGGTCGCGCATCTCGTGCGGCACGAGGGCGTGCGCCACCTCGTCGTCCGCCGTGCCGTCCCACAGCAGGTCGAGGATGTCCTGGCGGTCCGAGGCGCCGCGCAGCGCGTCCGGGTGCGTCGACTCGTCCAGCAACGTCGCGTACAGCTGGGTCATCCGCGGCACGAACCGCACCGGCAGGTCGGCGAAGCGGTGCAGCAGCCCGTTCGGGCCGAGCAGCTCGGCGCGGTGGTCGTAGAGGGCGTCGTACCCGATCCGGAACCCGGCCAGCAGCGCGCCCTGGTAGTCCGCGGGCTCGGCCTCGCGCCCGTCCAGCACGGGCCGGTTGTGCGCGGTGGGCATGGGCGCGGGCCTGCGCACCAGGCGCATCCGGTCGGTGCCGGGGTGCAGCCAGGCCACGCCCTCGGTCGGCAGCCCGTCGCCGTGGTCGCCGCCGATGCCGCCGACGTCCAGCGCGCCGTGCTCGCCCAGCAGCACGCGCGGCAGCACGGCGGTGCGGTGCACGGACCGGGCCAGCGCCCGGACCGCCGGGTCCGCCGGCGCGCCGACCGTGGGGTGGAACACCGTCTCCACGTCCACCAGCACGGGCTGGTCGGCCGCCGCGATGAGGTTCTCGTAGTGCATGTCGGTGCCGTCCACCGCGTACAGCAGCGCGATCAGCGCGCCGAGCCGCTGGTAGAACCGGCCGACCTCGGTGACGTCCGCGCACGGGCGGTGCTCGACGAACTCCAGCCATCCGTGCCCCGCGCCGGCGAGGGCGCGCGGTAGCCGCAGGCCGAGGCCGGTGTGCCCGTCGAACCACGTCACCAGGTCCGCGAACGCCCGGTGCAGCGCCACCGGCCGGGGCTTGTAGACCACCCGGCGGCCGTCGGAGAAGGTCAGCACGGCGACCGAACGCCCCTGCGCGTGCGGGTCGCCCCGACCGGTCTCCACGTGCGCGAGCGGGCCGGGGTCGCGGCCGTCGAGCAGGGTGCGCACGATCTCCGGCCGGTCGGCGGCGAACCGGTCGAGCAGCTCGCGGTGCGCGTCGACCGCGTGCAGGCAGGTCTGGCCGAGCAGCCGGGCCAGCACCGGGTACCGGGCGAACAGCGCGGGCAGGTCGACGCGCCGGACGAACGCGGCGAACCGCTCCTGCGGCGTGTCGCCGACCAGCCGCTCGCCGACCCGGTCGAGGTTCAGCTCCAGCACGAGCGTGCGCGCGGCGATCCGGACCAGCCGCCTGCCCAGCGCGTGGGCGAAGTCGTCGTCCAGCCGGGGGTCGAGGGCCACGGCCGCGCTCACCAGGGGTCTCAGCGCGGACGCGAACCCCTCGTCCCAGCTGCCGCCGGTGAAGTCTGCACGGGCCGCGGTCGTGGTGGCGCGTTCCACGAACGCGGCCCATGAGGGCCGTCCACGGGGGACGACCAGCTCTTGGTGGTTCCCGCGCACGCCGCTGAGCCACCACGCGGGGGGTGGCCGATCTACGGCGGAGGGGAACACGCCGCACAACGTGTCACGGGCGTGCGGTGGCGCACATGGGGGCCGTGCCCCCAGATTTGCGGGTGCGCGGGTCCGAAGCCGCAGATGTGCGGAGAACGCTCCCGTCGCAGGTCACCAGCGCACCGCGGGCAGGTGAACGGACGGCGTGCCCGGCGTCAGGCCGCGCAGTTCTCGGCTTGGCCGGCGGCGTCGCGGAACTCGTCCGGCAGCGAGACCACGCCCATCTTCTCCACGCCCTCGTTCATCACCGTGACCGCCTCGGTCATGTCCTGGATGACGGCGCTGTAGATGTCGAGGGTCATCTCGGGCGCGGCGTCCACGGCCGACTTGGCCGAGACGAACTTGTCCCGCGCCCTGGTCAGCGGCTCGCTGATGACCTCGACCGCGGTGTCGGCGGCGGGCGTCGGCGCCGGGGTCAGCTCGTCGAGGTCGTGCAGGACGACGTCCAGCACGTCGACCACGCGGCCGAGCGAGTCGCTGACGGACTTCTTCGCCTGGACCGGGTCGGTCTGCGTCTGGTCGAACTGCACCCCGCCCGAGGCGATCATGTACTTCGCCACGCCGCAGAAGTTGTTCATCCAGCGCACGACCTCGGGCTCGGCCCCGGAGGCCGACGACGTCGGGCCGGGCGCGGGCTGACCCGTCACGGGCACCGCGCACCCGGTCAGGCCGACCAACGCCACCGCCACCACCCACCGCTTCACAGGGGATTTGTACCCCGCCGTCACCCGATAGTGGGGTGGAACATGACAACCGGGGGAACCGTCGACCACGATGGCGGCTCATGACCGTCTCACTCGATGTCTCCGGCGGGATCGCGGTCATCCGGATCGACGAGCCGTCGGACACCCTGCTGACCGACGTGCGCGCGCTGCTGCCCGTGGTGGCCGGCGCCCGCGCCGTCGTGCTCATCGTCGACCCGGGTCTGTGCGCCGCCGACACCGAGCGGCTGGTCCGGGGGTCGGTGGCGGAGCGGGAGGCGGTGGCGGCGTCGTTGCGCGGCGTGCGCGAGGAGGTGGCGAACCTGCCCGTGCCGGTGGTCGCGGCGATCGGCGGCAGCCCGTCCGGCGAGGCGGCGGAGCTGGCCATGGCGTGCGACCTGCGGGTGCTGGCCGCCGACGGTGGTCTCGGGTGGGTGACGGACGGTCGGGTGACCGGCGATCAGGTGTTGGTGGCACGGCGGGTGACCGCCGACGAGGCGTTGCGCACCGGGTTGGTGGACCGGGTCGTGCCGCGGTGCTCGGTGCTGCGGGCGGCGGTGGAACTCGCAAACGAGTGCAAGTCAACGCAAGCGGAACGTAAGTCCTGCCGTATAGTTGCTCCATGACGCAACGGCGGTTGGCGGAAGTGGCCGCGAAGGTCGGCGTGAGCGAGGCGACGGTCAGCCGGGTGCTCAACGGCAAGCCGGGCGTGTCCGACGCGACGCGGTCGGCCGTGCTCACGGCGCTGGACGTGCTCGGGTACGAACGGCCGACGCAGCTGCGCGGGGAACGTGCCCGACTGGTCGGCCTGGTGCTGCCGGAGCTGCAGAACCCGATCTTCCCCGCGTTCGCCGACGTGGTCGGCAACGCCTTGGCCCAGCGCGGCTTCACGCCGGTGCTGTGCACCCGGACGGCCGGCGGCGTGACGGAGGCGGACTACCTGGAGCTGCTGTTCGAGCAGCACGTGTCCGGGGTGGTGTTCGCCGGCGGGCAGTACGCGCAGGCGGACGCGTCGCACGAGCACTACCGGCAGATGACGCGGCGCAAGCTGCCCGCGGTGCTGGTGAACGCGGCGATAGACGACCTCGGGTTCCCGCGGGTGTCGTGCGACGACGCGGTGGCGGTCGAGCAGGCGTTCGGGCACCTGGTGGCGTTGGGGCACACGCGGATCGGGGCGGTGCTGGGCCCGTCGGACCACATGCCGTCGAGGCGGAAGCTCACCGCGTTGACCTCGTGCGCGGCGGGCGCGGGGGTGGAGCTGTTCGAGGAGCACGCGATGTTCTCGCTGGAGGGCGGGCAGGCGGCCACCACCCGCCTGCTGCACCGGGGCGTCACCGCGATCGTGTGCGCCTCGGACCCGCTGGCGTTGGGCGCCGTGCGCGCCGTGCGCCGGCACGGGCTCAAGGTGCCGCACGACGTGTCCGTCGTCGGCTACGACGACTCGCCGCTCATGACCTGCACCGAGCCGCCGTTGACCACGGTCCGCCAGCCGATCGAGGCCATGGGCCGCGCCGCCGTCGAACTGCTCGCGAACCAGATCGCCGGCACCCCGGTCCCCGACGAGGAGCTGCTCTTCGAGCCGGAGCTGGTGGTCCGCTCCTCCACCGCCCCGGCCCCCCGCTGACCGCGAGCCGAACCTCCGCGTCCCGCGCGTCCTGGAGGTCGACGCGCGGGGTCTGAGGTTCGACCACGTCCGTTGCCGTCTGCCCCGTCAGGGGTGGGCGGCATTTTTTGTGCGTGAGTGTGGGGCGA
The DNA here is from genome assembly GCF_055603705.1 of Actinosynnema sp. NPDC037264. NCBI lineage: Bacteria > Bacillati > Actinomycetota > Actinomycetes > Pseudonocardiales > Pseudonocardiaceae > Actinosynnema > Actinosynnema sp. NPDC037264. The sequence goes on from NZ_JBVJVK010000011.1 coordinate 89,708, forward strand.
GGGTTGCTTACGAGTTGATGTCGTGAAGTTGCGAGTTTTCGTAGACATCTTGCGGCGAAGTGGTGGGGCGACTTACCGTGTCCGCCACACCACACCCGAGGAGGGTCCGCCCCCATGAACTCACTCAGCCTCCGCAGAGCGGCGGGGTTGCTGCTGGCAGGCAGCCTGAGCCTGACCGCCGTCGCGTGCTCGCAAGCCGACGAGACCGGCGCCGCCGGCGGCAAGGTCACGATCTCGGTCAACGGCCAGCCGCCGCAGACCCAGCCGTTCGAGCGCAAGATCTTCGACGAGGACGTGGCCGAGTTCGAGGCCGCCAACCCCGACGTCGACATCGAGCCGCACGAGGGGTTCATGGACCCCAAGACGTTCTCCGCGAAGCTCGCCGGCGGCCAGCTCGAGGACGTCTTCTACGCCTACTTCACCGACCCGGCGAACCTCATCGCCCGCAAGCAGGCCGCGGACATCACCGCCTACGTCAAGGACGTCCCGCACTACGAAGCCATCCGGCCGGAGCTGCGCGACGTCTTCAGCAAGGACGGCAAGGTCTACGGCGTCCCCACCGCCAACTACTCGATGGGCCTGCTCTACAACCGCGCCCTGTTCACCCAGGCGGGCCTGGACCCCGACCAGCCGCCGAAGACGTGGGACGAGGTCCGCGAGGCCGCCAAGAAGATCACCGCGCTCGGTGACGGCAAGGTCGGCTTCGCCGAGTACAGCAAGAACAACCAGGGCGGCTGGCACTTCACCGCGTGGATGTACTCCGTCGGCGGCCAGGTCGCCCGCCAGGACGGCGACAAGTGGGTTGCGGACTTCAACAACGACAAGGGCCGCGCGGCCCTCCAACACCTCAAGGACATGCGCTGGACCGACAACACGATGGGCGAGAAGCAGCTGCTCGTCATCGAGGACGTCCAGCAGATGATGGGCGCCGGCCAGCTCGGCATGTACCTGGCCGCGCCGGACAACGTGCCCACCCTGGTCAACCAGTTCAAGGGCGACTACGCGAACTACGGCCTGACCGGCATCCCGGACGGCGAGGGCACGCTCATCGGCGGCGAGGGCTACATGATCAACCCGAAGGCGTCGCCGGAGAAGATCAAGGCGGGCCTGAGGTGGATCCAGTGGAAGTACCTCAACCCGGACCGGTTCGAGCGCAACCTCCAGCGGTACAAGGACCAGGGCCAGCCCATCGGCCTGCCCGTGCCGCCGGTCGCCGACGTCTGGACCGGTGACATCGCCGCCAAGCAGGCCGAGCTCAAGGAGCGCCTGGCCACGGTGCCGGTGGCGAACTTCCAGTCCTACGTGGACGCCACGCCGAAGGGGAAGATCGAGCCGCCGAACGCGCAGCAGGTGTACGCGATCCTCGACAACGTCATGCAGGCCGTGCTCACGGACCGCGACGCGGACGTCAGCAAGCTCCTGGCCGACGCGGAAGCCAAGGTGAACCCCGTCCTGGCCCAGGTCAAGTGATGCGCCGCCGCGTCGCGGAGAACCTGACCGCGTACGGGTTCCTGTCCGCCGCGCTGATCTGCTTCGCGGTGTTCTCCTGGTACCCCATCGCGCGTGGGGCGGTGCTCGGCTTCCAGCAGGTCGACTTCGTCACCGAGCCCACGTGGGTCGGCTGGGAGAACTTCGAACGACTCTTCGCCGACCCCCTGTTCGCCACGGCGTGGCGCAACACCCTGCTGTTCACCGCGCTGGCGCTGGTGTTCGGCTTCGTGGTGCCGTTCCTGCTCGCGGTCGTGCTCAACGAGCTGCGGCACTTCAAGGCGTACTTCCGGCTCATCGTGTACTTGCCCGTGATGCTGCCGCCGGTGGTGGCCGCGCTGATCTGGAAGTGGATGTACGACCCCGGCCCGGGCCTGCTCAACTCCGCGTTGCGCGGGCTCGGGCTGGAGGGGGTGGCGTGGCTGGACAGCGCCGACACCTCGATGCTGTCGCTGGTGATCGTGGCGACCTGGGCGAACCTGGGCACCGCCACGCTGATCTACCTGGCCGCGTTGCAGAGCATCCCCGGCGACCTGTACGAGGCGGCGGAGCTCGACGGTGCGAACGTGCTGCGCAGGCTGTGGCACGTCACGGTGCCGCAGACCCGGTTCGTGCTGCTGGTGCTGCTGCTGTTGCAGGTCGTGGCGACGATGCAGGTGTTCACCGAGCCGTACGTGATGACCGGCGGCGGACCGGAGGACTCCACGGTCACCGTGCTGCTCCTGCTGTACCGGTACGCCTTCTACTACAACGACTTCGGCACCGCGAGTGCCCTGAGCCTGTTGCTGCTGCTGGTGCTCGGCGCGTTCACCGCGCTGTACCTGCGCGTGACGCGGAAGGCGGACGCGTGAGGACGTTGATCGCGCCGGGACGCGCCGGCGTCGGCTACAAGGTCGCGCTCGCGATCACGACCGTCGTCCTCACCGCCATCTTCGTGGTGCCGCTGGTGTGGGTCGTGCTCTCGGCCATGAAACCGGCCGTGGAGCTGGCCCGCGTGCCGCCGACGGTCCTGCCCGAGACGTGGACGCCCGGCACCTACGCCGAGGCGTGGGACCTGATGGACCTGGGCCGGTACTTCCTCAACACGATCGTCGTCGCGGTCGGTGTGTGGGCGGTGCAGCTCGCGGTCGACGTGCCTGCGGCGTACGCGCTGTCGCGGCTCAAACCCGTGCTGGGCAAGGGGATCCTCGGCATGATGCTGCTGACCCTGATGATGCCCGCCGCGGTGCTGCTGGTGCCGACCTACCTGACGATCGCCGACCTCGGGCTGCTGAACAACCCGTTGGCGCTGTGGCTGCTGGGCGCGGCCAACGCGTTCACGGTGTTCCTGCTCAAGCGGTTCTTCGACCAGCTGCCCGCGGAGGTGCTGGAGGCGGCCCGGATCGACGGCGCCGGCCAGTTCACCATGCTGTGGCGGATCGTGCTGCCGCTGTCCAGGCCGATCCTGGCGGTCGTGTCCATCTTCGCGGTCGTGGCCGCGTGGAAGGACTTCATCTGGCCGCTGCTGGTGTTCTCCGACCCGGCGCGGCAGACGCTCAGCGTCGCGTTGCAGCGCTTCGCCCCCGACACACCGGTCAACCTGCTGCTGGCCGGCCTCGTGCTGTCCAGCGTGCCGATGATCGGCCTGTTCCTGGTGTTCCAGCGGCACGTGCTGGCGGGTCTCACCGCCGGCAGCGTGAAGGGCTGAACACATCACCGAGGGAGGAATCCACATGAACTGGTGGCGCGGTGCGGCCATCTACCAGGTGTACCCGCGCAGCTTCGCCGACGGCAACGGCGACGGGATCGGGGATCTGGCGGGTCTGCGCCAGAAGCTCCCGTACCTCGCCGAGTTGGGTGTGGACGCGATCTGGCTCAGCCCCTGGTACCCCTCGCCGCTGGCCGACGGCGGCTACGACGTCGCGGACTACCGCGACATCGAGCCGGTGTTCGGCACGCTCGTCGAGGCGGAGAAGCTGATCGGCGAGGCGCACGCGGTCGGCCTGCGGGTGATCATCGACATCGTGCCCAACCACTGCTCCGACCAGCACCCGTGGTTCCAGGAGGCGTTGCGCGGCACCGGTCGTGACCGGTTCTGGTTCCACGAGGGCGACGAGCCGCCGAACGACTGGCGGTCGCGGTTCGGCGGGCCGGCGTGGAGCCAGGCGCCGGACGGCTCGTGGTACCTGCACCTGTACAGCCCGGAGCAGCCGGACCTGAACTGGACCAACCCGGAGGTGCGGGCCGAGTTCGAGTCGATCCTGCGGTTCTGGCTCGACCGCGGCGTGGACGGGTTCCGCATCGACGTCGCCGACGGCCTGGTCAAGGACTTCTCCCGGCCGGACGCCGAGCTGCCGTACTCCGACCAGGACGGCGTGCACGACATCTACCGGTCGTGGCGCGAGGTGCTCGACGAGTACCCGGACGAGCGGGTGTTCGTCGGCGAGATGTGGTTGCCCGACCCGGAGCGGTTCGCCCGCTACCTGCGGGCCGACGAGCTGCACTCGGCGTTCAACTTCGACTTCCTGTGCTGCCCGTGGGAGCCCGACGAGCTGCGGCGGGTCATCGACGGCACGCTGGCCGCGCACGCGCCGGTGGGCGCGCCGCCGACCTGGGTGCTGTCCAACCACGACGTGACGCGGCACGTGTCGCGGATGGGTCGGGCGGACTCGTCGTTCGACTTCGGCCGGCGGCAGCACCTCACGCCGACGGACCTGGAGCTGGGCGCGAAGCGGGCGCGTGCGGCGATCATGCTGACCACCGCGCTGCCCGGCTGCGTCTACGTCTACCAGGGGGAGGAGCTGGGGCTGGAGGAGGTGGACGACCTGCCCGACGAGCTGCGCGAGGACCCGGTGTGGGTGCGTTCCGGGCACACCGACCGCGGTCGTGACGGGTGCCGGGTGCCGATCCCGTGGGGTGACGACGGCCCGTCGTGGCTGCCCCGGCCGGCGCACTGGCGGTCGCTGTCGGTGGCCGCGCAGACCGGCGACCCCGACTCGATGCTCGCGCACTACCGCACCGTGCTGGCGTTGCGGCGCTCGGAGCGGGCGTTGGGCGACGGGCCGATGGAATGGCTCGAGCTCGGGCCGGGCGTGGTCGCGTTCCGCCGCGGTGACGACTTCGCGTGCGTGCTCAACCTGTCCGCCGAACCGGTCGCGCTGCCCGCGCACGACGCCGTGCTGCTGACCAGCGGACCTCTCGTGGACGGCGCCGTGCCGCCGGACACCGCGGCCTGGCTCAGGACGGCTCGCTGAACCGACCGGTCCGCGTCGCCAGGTTGCACTCCAGCAGGCCGAGCACCCTCAGGGTCTCGGTCTGCTGGTCTTCGTCCAGGTCGCCGAGCGTGGCCTCCTCCAGCTCGCGCCACACGCGCTCGACCTCGTGCCGCAGCGCCTGGCTCGCGGCGGTCGGCTCGACCAGCGCGGCGCGGCCGTCGGTCGGGTCGGGGGAGCGGCGCACGAAGCCGGCGCGTTCCAGGCGCTGCACGGTCCGGGTCATGGTCGGCGAGTCCGTGCCCAGTTCCTCGCACAGGTCCGCCTGCCGCATCGGGCCGCAGTCCCACAGCCGCATCATCACCAGCTCCTGGCCGGGGTGCAGGCCTGCCTGCCTGAGCAGCTGACCGGCCAGGAGGCGGTGCAGGCGGGCCACGCGGAAGATCGCATGGCTGATCCGACCGCTCTCGGCGACCTCTGGAATGGGCATTGACGTGGGATTTTGTCCTGTCGCGGCCATGCTTCGATTCTAGCCGCGCGATGGAGTGATGGGGGTCACCACGGCTCACGGGAATCATCCGCGCTCGGATTACTGTTCGAGCAGGTAAAGGCAGCAACCTGGAGGAAGCCATGAGCACCGCGTTCGAGCCCCTGGATCTGGCCGGCACCGAGCTGGCCAACCGGATCGTGATGTCGCCGATGACCCGCAGCCGCGCGCACGACACCGTGCCGACGCCCGCCATGGCCGAGTACTACGCGCAGCGGGCCAGTGCCGGCTTGATCATCACCGAGGGGATCCAGCCGTCCGCGATCGGCCAGGGCTACCCGTTCACGCCCGGTCTGCACAGCGACGAGCAGGTCGAGGGCTGGCGCGGCGTGACGGACGCGGTGCACGCGGCGGGCGGGCGGATCTTCGCGCAGCTCATGCACACCGGCCGGATCAGCCACCCGAGCGTGCTGTCCGGCGACCTGCACCCGGTGGGCGCGTCCGCCGTGCGTCCGGCGGGCCAGCTGTTCACCGGTTCGGGGATGGCGGAGTTCGTCACGCCCAGGGAGTTGACCGGCGCGGAGGTGGAGGCCACCATCGCCGACTTCGCCACCGCCGCGCGCAACGCGGTCGAGGCGGGGTTCGACGGGATCGAGCTGCACGGCGCCAACGGGTACCTGCTGCACCAGTTCCTGGCCGACAACACCAACCGGCGCGCGGACGAGTGGGGCGGCCCGGTGGAGAACCGGATCCGGTTCGTGGTCGAGGTGGTCCGCGCGACGTCCGAGGCGATCGGCGCGCACCGCGTCGGCCTGCGGATCTCCCCGTCCAACCCGTACAACGACATCGCCGAGGAGTCGACCGAGGAGCTGTACCCGGCGCTGGTCGACGCGATCGACCCGTTCGGCCTGGCGTACCTGCACATCGGCGAGACCGGTGAGCGGGCGCTGACGCTGGAGCTGCGCAAGCGCTTCTCCGGCGCACTGATCCTCAACCCGTTCACGCCGGACGGCGTCACCGGCCCGGACCACCTGCCCCTGCTGGACGACGGCACGGCGGACGCGTTGAGCTTCGGCGCGCTGTTCCTGGCCAACCCGGACCTGCCCGCGCGCCTGGCGAACGGCGGCCCGTTCAACACGCCGGACCCGGCCACGTTCTTCGGCGGCACCGAGAAGGGCTACCTCGACTACCCGGCCCTGACCACCGTCAACGCCTGATCGGCCCGTCCTGGGCGTTCGGCACGAGGCGAGGCCCCCGAGTTGCGCAAACTCGGGGGCCTCGTCGCGTCGGCTGTGGGTGTGAACGGGCAGGAAGTGGGGCCCGTTCGGGCAAGAATTCGCCCGATCGTGTGTGTTCGGTCAGGCGAAGCGGGCGGAACTCGGGCATCGTTCACCCAGGTGTGGTGCTGGCCACACCATTTCGACGGTGTTAAACCTTAGGCGCGGCCCGAACGGGCAGCGACGGTCCGAGCGGGCAAGGGAGGCGACGTGCGGGCGGACGAGCGCAAGCGCCGCATCCTGGCCCGTGCCCGGGCGGACGGCCGGGTCGACGTGGCCGAGATCGCGGCCGAGCTGGAGGTCGCGCAGGAGACCGTGCGGCGTGACCTGCGCCTGCTCGACGAGCACGGCCTGGTCCGCCGCACGCACGGCGGCGCGTTCCCGGTGGAGAGCGCCGGGTACGAGACCGGGCTGAAGTTCCGGTCCGCGTCGATGGTGCCGGAGAAGCGGCGCATCGCCCGGGCCGCCGCGGACCGGCTGGGTGACGCGGAGACGGTGTTCGTCGACGAGGGCTACACACCCCAGCTCGTCGCCGAGGCCCTGCCCACCGGCAGGCCGTTGACGGTGATCACCGCGTCCCTGCCCACCGCCGCCGTGCTGTCGGAGGTGCCGTCCACGACCGTGCTGCTGCTCGGGGGACGGGTGCGCGGCCGGACGCTGGCGACGGTCGACCACTGGGCCACCCGCATGCTCTCGGAGATGGTGATCGACCTCGCCTACATCGGGGCGAACGGCATCTCCCGCGAGCACGGCCTCACCACGCCGGACCCTGCGGTGGGCGCGGTCAAGGCGCAGGCCCTGGCCTCGGCCCGCAGGCGGATCTTCGTCGGCGTGCACACGAAGTTCGGCGTGTCGAGCTTCCACCGGTTCGGCGGCATCGCCGACCTGGAGGCGGTCGTCACCGACTCCGTGCTGCCCGCCGGCGAGGCGCACCGCTACGCCCTGCTCGGACCGAAGGTCGTCCGGGCCTAACCCCCGACCCCACACCCGAACGACCCCGGAGCGCCAGGGGTCTGGTTCCGCTCGCCCTAAGGAAGGCAAGACGATGAAGTCATTGCGGTATGGCGGCCTGCTGGCCGCGGTGCTCCTGGCCACGACCGCGTGCGCCGGCGCGGGCGGCGGGGGCGGCGGCGCCGAGAACTCGATCAACGTCCTGATGGTGAACAACCCGCAGCTGCAGGACCTGCAGAAGCTCACCGCGGACAACTTCACCAAGGACACCGGCATCACGGTCAACTTCACCGTGCTGCCCGAGAACGACGTCCGCGACAAGATCAGCCAGGACTTCTCCAGCCAGGCCGGCCAGTACGACGTGGCCACGATCAGCAACTACGAGACGCCGATCTACGCCAAGAACGGCTGGCTCACCCCGCTGGACGACTACGTCGCCAAGGACACCGGCTTCGACCAGGACGACGTCCTCGAACCGATCCGCCAGTCCCTCACCGGCGCCGACGGCAAGGTGTACGCGCAGCCGTTCTACGGCGAGTCGTCGTTCCTCATGTACCGCAAGGACGTGCTGGACGCCAAGGGCCTGACCATGCCGGAGGAGCCGACGTGGCAGCAGGTCGCCGAGATCGCCGCCCAGGTCGACGGCGCGCAGCCCGGCATGAAGGGCATCTGCCTGCGCGGCCAGCCCGGCTGGGGCCAGCTGATGGCGCCGCTGACGACGGTGGTCAACACGTTCGGCGGCACGTGGTTCACCAAGGACTGGCAGGCCGGGCTGGACTCGCCGGAGTTCAAGGAGGCCACCGGGTTCTACGTCGACCTGGTCCGCGCGCACGGCGAGGCGGGCGCGCCGCAGGCCGGGTTCGCCGAGTGCCTGAACAACATGACCCAGGGCAAGGTCGCCATGTGGTACGACGCCACGGTCGCCGCCGGGCTGCTGGAGGCCGACGACTCGCCGGTGAAGGGCAAGCTCGGCTTCGCCCAGGCCCCCGTGGTCAAGACCGAGAGCTCGGCGTGGCTGTACACGTGGGCGTTCGGCATCCAGAAGGCCAGCAAGAAGGCCGACAACGCGTGGAAGTTCGTGTCCTGGGCGTCCGGCAAGGGCTACGAGGAGCTGGTCGGCAAGACGCTGGGCTGGTCCAAGCTGCCCGACGGCAAGCGGAAGTCGACCTACCAGCGGCCCGAGTACCTGGCCGCGGGCGGCACGTTCGCCAAGCAGGCGGAGGCGGCCATCGCGGGCGCCAGGCCCACCGACCCCGGCGTGCAGGAGCGGCCCGCGAGCGGCATCCAGTTCGTCGGCATCCCCGAGTTCACCGACCTGGGCACGCAGGTGTCGCAGAAGATCAGCGCCGCCATCGCGGGCTCGACCACCGTGGACGCCGCGCTGGCGGAGAGCCAGGCGCTGGCCGAGGTCGTCGCCGAGAAGTACCGGGGGAAGTGATGAGCAACCCCACCCCCATCGGGAGGACCCGGTGACCGCCGTCCGGGAAGCCCCCGCGCGCACCGGGCCCAAGCCTCCGGCGCGGACGGGGCAGTTGGCCGCGGCGGCGCGCTGGGCCCGGCGCGCCCCGCTCCTGCCCGCCCTGATCTTCACGATCGTGGTCACGCAGCTGCCGTTCGTCGCCACGCTGGTGATCTCGCTGATGCGGTGGAACTCGCTCGACCCCACCAACCGAGGGTTCGCGGGCCTGGACAACTACACCGCCGTGTTCACCGATCCCGACCTGCGCAGCGCCATCGGCGTCACGGCCCTGCTGACCGCGACCGTGGTGCTGGTCAGCCTGGTCCTCGGGCTGGGGCTGGCCCTGCTGCTGGACCGGAGGTTCGCCGGGCGCGGCCTGGTGCGCACGATGCTCATCGCGCCGTTCCTGGTGGTGCCGGTCGCCGCCGCGCTGCTGTGGAAGCACGCGCTCTACAACCCCGAGTACGGCCTGCTCAACGGCGTGCTGACGTGGCTGTCCGGCGCGGACGCGCCGCAGCCGGAGTGGATCAGCGGCATGCCGCTGACCGCGGTCGAGGCGGCGCTGGTGTGGCAGTGGACGCCGTTCATGATGCTGATCCTGCTGGCGGGCCTGCAGAGCCGCCCGCAGGACGCGGTCGAGGCCGCGCGCATCGACGGCGCCTCGGCGTGGCAGGTGTTCCGCTACCTCACGCTGCCGCACCTGCGGCAGTACCTGGAGCTGGGCGCGCTGCTCGGCTCGATCTACATCGTGCAGAACTTCGACGCCGTCTTCACCATCACCTCCGGCGGCCTCGGCACGGCCAACCTGCCGTACACGATCTACCAGACCTTCTACCAGGCGCACGACTACGGCCAGGCGTCCGCCGCGGGCGTGGTCGTGGTCGTCGGCTCGATCGTCATCGCCACGTTCGCGTTGCGGGTGGTGTCGTCGTTGCTGCGCGAGGACGGCGGCCGAGCCGCGAACCGGACGGAGGCACGGGCATGAGCAGGTTGCTCGGCTTGGCCGCGTGGGCCGCGGGCCTGCTGTTCTTCGCGCCGGTGGCGTGGATGGTCCTCACCTCCCTGCACAGCGAGCAGGACGCGGCGACCAACCCGCCGTCGCTGACCGCGCCCCTCACGTTCGACGGCTACGCCGAGTTCTTCGACTCGGAACCGTGGCCGCCGCTGATCAACTCGCTGAGCGCGTCGGTCGGCTCGACCCTGCTCGTGCTGCTGCTGGCGGTCCCGGCGGCGTACGCGCTCTCGATCAAGAAGGTCGACAAGTGGTCGGACGTGCTGTTCTTCTTCCTGTCCACCAAGATGCTGCCGGTCGTGGCCGGGCTGCTGCCGATCTACCTGGTCGCCCAGTACACCGGGATGCTCGACAACATCTCGTTCCTGGTCGTGCTCTACACCTCGATGAACCTGCCGATCGCGGTGTGGCTGATGCGGTCGTTCCTGGCCGAGGTGCCGGGCGAGATCCTGGAGGCCGCCGCGCTGGACGGCGCGGGCCTGGTCACCACGCTGCGCCGGGTCGTCGCGCCGGTCGCCATGCCCGGTATCGCCGCGACCTCGTTGATCTGCTTCATCTTCAGCTGGAACGAGCTGCTGTTCGCCCGCGTGCTGACCGGTGTGGTCGCGGGCACCGCGCCGGTCTACCTCACCGGGTTCGTCACCAGCCAGGGCTTGTTCCTGGCCAAGGTGTGCGCCGCCGCCGTGGTGGTGTCGCTGCCGGTGCTCGTCGCCGGGTTCGCCGCCCAGGACAAGCTGGTCCAGGGCCTTTCTCTGGGAGCCGTGAAGTGAAAGCAGCCGTGATCACCGGGGTCGGCGCGGTGGAGGTCGCCGAGGTGCCGGACCCGAGGCCCGGCCCGCGCCAGGTCGTCGTGGACGTCGCGGCGTGCGGGCTGTGCGGCACCGACCTGCACATCCTGCAGGGCGAGTTCGCGCCGACGCTGCCGGTCGTGCCGGGCCACGAGTTCGCGGGCGTGGTCGTCGAGGTCGGGTCGGAGGTGGCGGAGCTCGCGGTCGGCGACCGGGTCGCGGTGGACCCCTCGCTGTACTGCCACGAGTGCCGGATGTGCCGGTCCGGGCGGAGCAACCTGTGCGAGCGGTGGGCCGCGATCGGCGTCACGACCGGCGGCGGCGCGGCCGAGTACGCGCTGGCGCCCGTCGCGAACTGCGTGAAGCTGCCCGACCACGTGCGCACCGAGGACGCCGCGCTGATCGAGCCGCTGTCGTGCGCCGTGCGCGGTTACGACGTGCTGCGGTCGCAGCTGGCCAGCCGGGTGCTGATCTACGGCTCGGGCACGATGGGCCTGATGATGCTCCAGCTCGGCAAGCTCACCGGCGCGTCGTCCATCGAGGTGGTGGACCTCAACCCGGACCGCCTGGCCACGGCCGAGCTGCTCGGCGTCACGGCCACCGCGACGTCGCCCGACGAGCTGGACCGGCCACAGGGGTGGGACGTGGTCATCGACGCCACCGGCAACGAGAAGGCGATCCAGGACGGGCTCGGCCGGGTCGCGAAGGGCGGCACGTTCCTGCAGTTCGGCGTCTCCGACTACGCGGCGCGGGTGACCATCGACCCGTACCGCATCTACAACCAGGAGATCACGATCACCGGCTCGATGGCGGTGCTGCACTCGTTCGAACGGGCGGCGGACCTGTTCGCCACCGGGGTGCTCGACCCGGAGGTGTTCATCAGCGACCGCCTGCCGCTGGCGGACTACGCCCCGGCGCTGGCGCGGTTCCAGGCCGGGCGGGGTCGCAAGATCCAAGTGCTGCCGTGACGCGGCTCGGGGGAGGGGGGGGGGGGGGGGGGGGGGGGGGGGGGGGGGGGGGTGCGGGGGGCGCTGTGCCGGTGGGCGGG
>NZ_JBVJVK010000011.1:101417-199267 GCF_055603705.1 Actinosynnema sp. NPDC037264
CGGCACCCCCCCCCCCCCCCCCTCCCCCCCCTCCCCCCCCCCCCCCCCCCCCCCCCCCCCCCCCCCCCCCCCCCCCCCCCCCCCCCCCCCCCCCCCCCCCCCCCCCCCCCCCCCCGAGGCGGTGGGCGCTAGTTGTTCGCCGCGCGCTTGCGCAGCACGATCAGCAGGGCCGCGCCGCCGCCGAGCAGCACGACGCCGATCACCAGCGGGATCGCGATGCTCGCGCCGGTGTTGGCCAGGCCGTCACCCGTGTCGGCCACCGGCACGACCTCGGGGGTCGTGGTCGTGGTGGTGGGCGCCGAGGACGGGGACTCCGTCGTGGTCGGCGGCACGGTGGTGCTCGGCTCGGTCGTCGTCGTCGGCGGGAGCGTCGTGGTGGTCGGCGACGTGGTGGTGGTCGTCGGGACGACGCACGCCTCGACGGTCTTCTTCTCCGTGAAGGAGTACTGGTTGCCGTCGTGCGCGGTCACCTCGACCACGAACACGCGCTTGACGTCGCCGCTGACGGAGTAGGAGCCCTCGAAGCTGCGGCCGAAGTCCTTGTTCTCCAGCTCTTCGTCACCAACGGTGACCTTGATGCGGTTGGACTTCTGCGAGGTGCTCTCGGCGTACGCCGTGAGCTTCACGCTGAGGGTCGTCGTGCCGTCCTGGCACTTCGCCTCGAGCTTGGGGGTGTGCGCGGAGGCGGGAACGGCGGCGAAGACGGTCGCGGCGAGGGCGGCGACTGCGGCGCCGACGAGGGCGCCGACTCTGGCGAACTGCATGTGAGGGCTCCTGAGGGAAGGGCTGAGGAGAACCGCGCCACCCTATCGGGGGGTTTATAACAACACGATCCGGGGTTCGGTAACTACTTTCCGTGAATCCGTGACCTAGCGCCGGAGCCGTCGCCGGAGGACGAAGAGGACCGCGGTCCCGCCGCTGAGCAGCAGCACGCCGAGTACAAGGGGGACGGTGACGTCCGCGCCGGTGTCCGGCAGGCCGCGGTCGTCGGCGGCGGGCACCACCAGAGCTTTCCGTTGTGTGGTGGGCCAGTCGAACGTCAGCGGCGTGGTCGTGGTCGTCGTGGTGGTGGTCGCTTCGACGGGAGTCGTAGTCGTGACGGTCGTGGTGGTGTTGACGGGGACCGTGGTGGTGGTCGTGGTGGTCGTCGTCGGCGTCACGCACGGGGGCGCGGTCAATCGCCTCGTGAACGACCAGCCACGTTCCCCCCTCGGGTCATCCCACGCCCGCACGGTCACGGTGAAGACGTGCTCGACGGTTCCTGGCTCGCTGTAGGACCTCCGGAACGACTCGCGGAACCGGCCGTCCTCGAGGGACCGCCCGTTATCCTCGACGGTGACCGCATTGGACCGGCGGCCGTCGTACCGGGTGAGACCGACGGTGAGCACGGCGTTGCCGTCGACGCACCCGGACTTGAGCGACGGGGTGTGCGCGGAGGCGGGTGCGGCGGCCAGCAGGCCGGCGGACGCGACGGCCGCCGCGACGCAGAGTGGTGCCCGGACGGCCCGTGCGAACTGCATGGTGGCTCCTGTGGACGGCGGTGGCGCGGCGGGGAACGCACACCCCTATACGGACGCCACGGCCCGAGCGTTCACCCCGGAGCCTGATGGATCCGGGTGACGCCGCCGCACGGCTTCAGCGGTGCCGCTCGACCTCCCACGGGGCGGCGTCGGCCATCAGGCCGATCATCCCCGAGACGAGGCGGAGCTGGTCGACGCCGCGGATGTCGGCCTCGACCAACCTCGGCGAGCACACCACGACCGCCACGGCCTGCGCCCGCGACAGCGCGACGTTCAACCGGTTGCGGGACAACAGGAAGTCCAGCCCGCGCGGCAGGTCGACGGCGGCCGACGAGGTCATCGTGGTGATCACCACGGGCGCTTCCTGGCCCTGGAACCGGTCCACGGTGCCGACCCGCACGTGCTCGTAGCCGTGCTTCTCCAGCTCGCGCCGCACCAGTCGCACCTGGAGGTTGTACGGCGCCACCACCAGGACGTCGGAGTCGTCCAGCGCCCGCGCGTCCGGCCCGTCCGTCCACATGCGACCCATCAGCGACCGCACCACGCCGACCACCGCGTCCGCCTCCTCGGTGGACGACGTGGTGTTGTGGGAGTGGGGCACCGAGTGCACGTACACGCCCGACGGCACGCCGTCGATCCCGCGCGCGGCGGCACTGGGGTGCGCGTGCAGCAGCCCGGCGTAGGACAGGTTGGACACCGGCGCGCACACGGCCGGGTGCATGCGCCGCGTCTGGTCCAGGAAGTAGCCGAGCTCCGGCGGGATCACGTCGGCGTCGCCGATCAGGTGCCCCAGCGCCGACGCCTCCGCGCCCGCCGGGTGCGTGCCCTGCACGACCTGCGGCAGCTGCTGCGGATCGCCCAGCAGCACGAGGTTGCGCGCGCACGTCGACACGGCCAGCGCGTCGGCCAGCGCGAACTGCCCGGCCTCGTCCACGATCAGCACGTCGAACGGCTGCTCGCGCAGCGCCGCGTTGGCGAACGTCCACGCCGTGCCGCCGACCAGGTGTCCGCCGCCCTGGTCGGCGCGCCACCGCACCAACGCCGGGTTGTCGCGCGGCTGCTCCCACGAGCAGTCCTTCGCGGGCGCGCCCTTCGCGCGCTTGGCCGTGGGGATCGGCACGCCCAGCTCCCGGCCCGCCGCCAAGGCCGCGCTCAGCACGTTCTCCACGGCTTTGTGGCTGGTGGACGTCACGCCGACGCTGCGACCGCCGCGGATCAGGTGCGCGATCAGCCGTCCCGCCAGGTACGTCTTGCCCGCGCCGGGCGGGCCCTGCACGGCGAGCGTGGAGCCGTCCAACGCGTCGACGGCCGCGATCACGTCGGCGATCAGGTCGTCGCTGCGGGGCAGCGCGCCGGTCTTCAGGCGCGGCGGCGTGCGGCGGACCAGGTCGACGCCGGGGTGCGGCGGGAGCGCCGGCAGCCCGTCCACCACCGTGCGCGCCAGCTCGTAGACCGCCTCGTCCTTCGGCTTCGGCTGCACCGGGCTGCCGGGCAGGACCGCGAGGGGCTGGTCACCGTGCACGTCGTCGGGCGCGACGCTCTCCAGCACCACCATGTCCTCGGCGGACTCGGCGAGCACCACGGCGTCACGGGTCACGTTCGCGGGCTTGCCGGGGTAGAGCAGGCGGACCTGGTCGCCCTTCGCGAAGGGGTGCGGCCGGTCCGGGTCGCACCACACCCGCACCTCGCGCTTGGCCTTGCGGACCCGGCCGGACGGCATCGCCCAGTCCTGCGCCCGCACCGACACCGGCACCGCGCACGCGCTGTCGGACTCCAGCTCGGACAGCGGCGCGGCCATCTGGCGGAAGAAGTCCCACCAGGCCGGGTTCGTCTCGCGCCGGTGGTAGCCGACGGCGGCGGCGAGCAGCGCGCGCGCCCGTTCGTCGTCGGTCGCCTCGGCCGGGTTGTCCGGCAGGCCCTCCAGCAGCGGGTCGACGACGGCGGCGAGGCGTTCGGCGCGCTCGGCCCGGCGCTGGGCGGCGAGCTCGTCCTCGATCTCCTCGGTGAACGACGGCTCGGCCTCGTGCGGCTCGATGCCCGCCTCCGCGCGCACCTCCAGCAGGAACCGGTAGAGCCGCAGCGTGGAGACGCAGTCGTAGGTGTTGTAGTCGGCGATGCCGGTGAGCACGTCCTCGGCGCGGGCCGGGTCGACGTGGCGCAGGGCCAGGAACTCCTCGTAGGCCTCGATGCTGGAGACGGCCGTGGTGACGTCGCCCGCGCGTGCACCCGGCATGTAGAGCGGCTCGAGGTACTTGATCGAGTACGACCGCTGGGACACGCGCAGGGCCTTGCGCACGACGGCGTAGAGGTCGACCAGCGCGCCGGAGCGCAGCAGGTGGTCGACGGCCTCCTCACGCGTGCCGTGCAGGGCGGCGAGCTTCTTGAGCGCGTTCACCTCGTACGGCGCGTAGTGGTAGACGTGCGCGTCCGGGTGATCTTGCAGCGTCCGGGTGGCGTGGTCGACGAACCGCTCGAACGCGACCTTCTCCTGCGGGCGGGTGTGCGCCCAGAACGGCGTGAAGCGCTCGTCCGCGTCGACCACGCCGAACAGGTACTCCAGGCCCTCGCCGTCGAGGGCGAACGGGTCGCCCTCCATGTCGAAGAACAGGTCGCCGCGGCTGGGCACGGGCAGCGTGGCCAGGGCTTCCGGCCCGACGACCTCGTAGGCGACCTTGCCGATCGGGTCGTCGTCGGTACGGGAGTCGTCCTGGATGACCTGGAGCGCGGCCTGGGCGCGCAGGCCGGTGAACGTGGCGGCGGACATCGTCGCGGGGCGGTCGGCGCGGGTGGCGTTGGCGAGGGCGTCGATCGTGCCGAGGCCGGCGGCGACGAGCTTGCGGCGCTGGTCGGTGCGGATGCCGGCGACCAGGGAGAGGTCGCGGTCCCGTTCCCGGCCGGTGGCGCAGTGCCTGCCGAAGCGGCAGGTGGCGCACGCCGGGCGTTCGTCGTCCCAGAGCCGTTCGGGCAGGGCCGGTGGTGCGGCGAGGCGTGCTTTCAGGCGGGTCTGGAGGTCGCGGACCAACGGGAGGAAGTCGGCGACCTGGAACGTCTTGGTGGTGCCGTCGCCGAGCAGGAGGTGCATGGCGGGGCCGGCGTGGTCGCGCAGGGCGTTGGCGTAGGCGGTGAGCTGGACGACGGCGGCCGGGGTGGCGTGCCGGGCGAGCTTGGCGTCGTGCGGCTCGTAGCCCCGGTCGGTGGCGACGAGGAAGTCGGCGCGGCCGTGGAAGCCGTCGGCGTAGAAGACGGCCTGGTAGATCACCGGCGCGCGGTCCGCCATCGCCCGTGCGGTCGCCTCGGCCGCTTCGGTGAGGGCGGCGTGCGTGGGCGCGGGTTGGCCGATCTCGACCACGTCGTGCTCGGCGCGGAACCTCGCGAGCACGGCCTGCTCGTGCGCGTGGCCGTGCCGGGTGGCGAGGGTGTCGGGCTGGGCGTCCGGGACGGGCGCGCCGGGCAGGCCGGTGGCCAGGGCGAGCGAGAGCCGGGCGCGGTGGTCGCACTCCAACAGGTCCACCAGGTCCGCCGGGGAGTGCACCAGGTGGCCGTCGGCGGTGAGCATGGCGGGCAGTATCGCGGCCGGACCGGCGAACCCGGCGGACCGCGCACGGCGAGTCGCCGGACTGCTGCCTCCGCCACCTGGCCCACGTCCTGCGTCCTGCGCGTTCAGGTGCCGGGTGTCGAAGGCCGGTGGGTCCTGCGTTCGGGGGTCAGGTCCGGGGGAGGGGGCCGTTGGTGGCTCGCCAGCGGGCTTGGTGGGCGGCGGCTTCGGCGGCGGCCACGGCCTCGGCGGCCGGGGGGAGGGGTTCGGCGCACCAGGCGCGCAGGACGGTGGCCAGCTCGGTGACGAACCGGGTGCCGGTCGGGGTCAGCTCGTCGCCGGCCAGCAGGGTCTCGGCGGTGATCAGGGCCGCGGAACGCCAGCGCGCGTACTCGACCCGCGCGGCCATGCCGGGGCGGGAGCGCCAGAAGCCCGCCACGCCCAGGTGCGCGTACGTGCCGTGCAGCAGACCGGCCGCCGGCCGCGGGTCTTCCCGCCACGGCGCGTAGAACCGGGCCTCGCTGCCGGGCTTGACCAGCGCGAACAGGTCCATCAACGCCACCAGCTTGCTGTGCTGCGCCTCGTGCGCGAGCGTCACGGCCAACGTCTCCGCGTCCGGCGTCGGCGACAGGAACACGCACCCGAACGCGTCGGCCAACGTCGCGCTGCTCGTGCCCGTCGGCGACGACGGCATCGGCGTCAGCACCGACACCACCTCGGCGAACTCCGCGGCGAGCGCCGGGTGGTCCCGGGTCAGCAGGTCCCACGCCGAGCCGAGCGCGTCCCGCCACCGCGGCAGGTCGACCGACGCGGCCACCGGCAGCTCGTCGGGCACGCCGCCACCGGCCCACAGGTCCACCTGGAGGGTGTGCGCGCCCAAGCGGATCTCCGGCAACGGCTCGTAGGCCAACCCCGGCCCCACCACCACGCCCAACGACGGCAGCGAGAACACCTCCACCGGCGGGAACTCCAGGTCCACCGCCACCCCCGCGCGCACCGCCGCCGCGGCCGCCGTGAACGCCAGCTCCGCCGGCCGGGCCTCGTCGCCCCGACGCACCGCCAACGCCGTCCGCGTCGCCCAGGCGCCGACCGACGGGTGGTCGAGCACCCGGTCCACCGCCTCCGGCGCCACCCGCGCCACCTCGCGCAGCAACGAGAACGCCTCCCGCGCCGCCGGGTCCGCCGCGATCGACCTGATCAGCAGCAACGTCCGGCTGCGCCGCGCCAGCCGCAACGTGCGCACCGCCGCACCACCACCGCCCCGCGCGAGGGCGGCGAAGTCCGAAGCGGAAACCCGGAAGGGCCCGACCGTCACGCCAGCGCCGCCAGGTCCGCCGCCACGCGCGACCGCACGTGCCCGATCAGCCGCACGAGGTCCGGGCAGTACACCGACGGCCGGTCGAACCCGGCGCCCTCCAGGAACCGGTGCGCCCGCAACCCGCCGCCGCACGCCGACACCACCGGGCACCGCCGGCACTGCTCCGACAACCCGGCCAACCCGGCACGACCGGCGCGCACGGCCGGCAGGTCCAGCGCCGCGTCGAACGGGTCGCGCGCCACGTGCAGCCCGGTCGCCGAGGCCGCCGGCGAGGACGACGCCAGGATGTCGGAGGCCTCGATCGTGCCGTCGGTCTCCACCACCACCTGGGCCGACGGGCTCAACCCGATCCCCTCCACCCCGGACCGCCCGCCGAGCAACACCGCCAGCAGCTCCTCGAACAGCCGCACGCGCGTGCGCGGCCTGCCGTACCAGACGTCGAACACGGCGATCAGCCACTCCGCGTACGGCGTGGAGTCGTCGTCCGCGACCCGTCCCGGCGGCGGCGCGGACCAGTTGCCGTGCGGCAGCAGGAAATCCACCGCGGGCGGCGAGAATTCCAGCAACGACTCGTAGACGCGCACCGGGTCTTCAGCGACGTCCACCACGCACAGCAGGCCGCCGTACACCTCCGGGAACGAGCGCAAAGCCGTCAACGCCGCCCGCACCGCCGCCCAACTGCCGCCGCCGTCCGGCCGAACGCGGTGCCGGTCGTGCGCTTCCGGCGTGCCGTCCACGCTCACCCCGACCCGAACACCGCGCGCGGAGAACAGCTCCAGGAATTCCCGGTCCAGCAATGTCGCGTTCGTCTGCACGGTGAACCGCACCGGCGCGGGCACGACCGAGCGGAACCGGGTGACGATCGACTCGATCGCGGCACGTCCGGCGAGCAGCGGCTCACCGCCGTGCAACACCACTTCGACTTCGGACAACCGGTGTCCGCGCACGTGTTCGGCCACCCGTTCGGCGGTGTGCGCGACGATCTCCGGCGACATCGCCCGCGGCCGGGAACGCCACCGCTGGTCGGCCAGTTCGTAGACGTAGCAGTAGTCGCACGCCAGGTTGCACCTGCCGTGCACCTTGAGCACGAACTGGCGGAACGGCAACCCATTCCCCGAGTTCACCGCCACCACCCCCGACATTCCCCGCGCCACAAGCAAACCGGAGACCCCACCAGCAATCAAACACAGCGCGCCGCCCGCTACCTCCGCCAATCGGAGGATTCCCGACGGTGACCGTTGTCGTTCACTACGATGGGAAGTGCGCCGTCGGCGTTCGCCGGCAATCAGGCGGCTGCGGTGAAACCCGCAGCATTGCGGTGAGGGGGTAGGTCGGACATGACTTCCGAACCCGTCCTGGAGTCCGAACTCCTGGACGTCACGGGCGTGGACCTGGCCCGGTTGGCGGATCTGCCGGACACCGCGCTGCGCGCCGCGCTGCACCGGATCCTCGCGGAGAACGCCGAGCTGCCCGACCGGTTCGCGGCCTTCGAGAGCTCCTTGTGACCGTGCCTGCTGCCGTTCGGGTGAAACGCGGCTGAGTCGCGGGCGCGCGGCCCGCGCAACCGGTATTCCCAAGTCCCCCCGCCGCTCTGGAGCAGCAGATGAGCACCCCGCGCACCACACCGGGCCCCACCGGGGTCACCGCCTTCCTGTCGGCGACCGGAGGGACCGGCCGCACGAGCGCGGTGGCGAACCTGGCGTGGGCGCTGGCCGCGGCCGGGCAACGGGTCCTGGTCGTGGACTGGGGTTCCGAGGTGCCGCGGGTGCGCGAGTACCTGGAGCCGTTCCTGGTGGCCCGCCTGGGGTTGCCGGACGCGCTGGGCCGCGGCCTGCTGGCCGCGTACCGGGCGGACCCGCTGCGCGAGGACGACCCGGCGCCCGTCGTGGAGCGGTTCGCGCCGCCGGCGGGCGACGTCACGGTCCCCGGCCACATCGACGTGGTGTCGCCGATGCCGGTCGACGCGGCGGGCCGGCCGCAACCCGAGACCAGGCACGGTGACGCGGGCGCGATCGCCGAGCTGCGCGCGCGACTGGCGGAGTCCGACTACGACCAGGTGCTGATCGACGCGCCGACCGGGGCGGGCGACGAGTCGCTGACGCTGATCGCGACGCTGTGCGAGCTGGCGGTGGTGTGCTTCCGCCCGCGTCCCCGGGCCATCGCCGACGCGGCGGACCTGGCCGCGCGGCTGCGCAAGCGCGCGCCGATCCGGATCGACGTGGTGCCGGTGGCGACGTTGTTCGACGACGCCGACGAGTTGTCGCGGGCGCAGCGCATCCGGTCCGCGATCCGCGCCGCGTTCGCCGAACTGCTGGCCGGGCAGGCGAAACGGGTGCCCGACGGCGGCACGATCGAGATCCCCTACCGCCCGTTCGACGCGTTCGACCCGCTGCTGGCGATCCTGGTGGAGGAGCCCACCAGCGGCGGCGCGCTGGAGGCCCAGTACGGCAGGCTGGCCGCGGCGGTCACCGGCGGCGCGGTCACCGAGGTGGTCTCGGTGTCGCCGGTGCTGCGCGCCCGCTACCGGCGGGTGTTCGGGCTGACGTCGACCACCGCGCCGGACCGCGTGGTCCTGGTGTACGCGCCGCGCGACCGGCCCTGGGCGGACTGGGTGCGCGGCCAGCTGGAACGCGCGGGCGCGCAGGTGGCCCGGCTGTCCGAGGCGCGCGGGTGGTTCGAGGCCGACGTGCCGCCGGGCGTGCTGATCCTGTCGTCGCCGCACCTGGGCCCGGTGGAGCTGCCCGCGCTGCCGCTGACCGTGCTGCGGCTGCGGTTGTCCGACGAAGGCCCCGCGGACGGCGGGCTGGCCGTGCACGACCACACCCCGGAGACGTTGAGCGCCCGGCTGCTGGGCCACTTCGGCCTGATCGACCGGCCGGGCACGGTGCACGAGCCGGGCATGCGGGTGCCGGGCAGCGACCCGGCCGTGTTCGAGCTGCCGCCGCGCCACCCCGGCTTCGTCGGCCGGGACGAGGACCTGGAGGCGTTGCGCGACCAGTTCGCGGCGGCCGGCGACGGTCGCGCCGTGGTGACGGTGAACGGCGTGCCCGGCGTCGGCAAGAGCGAGCTGGCGCTGGAGTACGCCTACCGGTTCTCGTCGGACTACGCGGCGGTGTGGTGGCTGTCCGCGCACGACCGGCAGTCGGTGCTCGGCGGCCTGGCCGAGCTGGCGGTCCGGCTGCGCCAGCCGGGCTCGACCGACTACGGCACGCTGTCCGCGCTGGAGCGGCTGTCGGACGACCCGGCGTACGCGCGGTTCCTGCTGGTCTACGACAACGCCGACGACCCGGACGTGCTCGCCGACCTGTTACCCGGCGGCGCCACCGGGCACGTGCTGATCACGTCCGGACCGGGCGCCGGCCAGGCCGTCGAGCTGGTGCCGATGCGCGCCGAGGACAGCGTGCGCCTGCTGCTGGACCGGGTGCCGGGGCTGACCGCGGAGGACGCCGGCCGGGTCGCGGAGGCCGTCGACCACCTGCCGCTGGCGCTGGACCTGGCGTCGTCCTGGCTCGGCGAGACGGCGCGGACCGAGGTCGGCGCGGGTTCCCGGGACGCCGACGCCGCCACCTGGGCCACGCGCACCCTGTTCGAACGCCTCGGCCGGTCCGAAGTGGACGGTGTGGCGCGGGTCGTCGACGTCGCGGTGGACGCGTTGCGGGGCAACGGCACCGGCCGGTTGGCGGTACTGGTCGCGGAGCTGTCGGCGTTCCTCTCGCCGGAGGGCGCGAACCTGGGCCTGGTGCGCTCGCCCGCGTTCCTCGGCCGGGTGATCGCGGCGGGCGGCGTGGACGCCGAGCCGCTGGAGCTGGACGCCGCCGAGATCGACCGGGTGCTCTGGTACGGCGCGCGGTACGGGCTGTTCCGCGTCGACTGGGGCGACCAGTACTCGCTGCGCCTGCACCGCGTGGTGCAGCGCGCGCTGCGCGACCGGATGACCAGGGCCGAGCGCGAGGAGCGGCGGGCCGACGTGCTGCGGGCGCTGGCCGCGGTGGCGCCGACCGAGGTGGAGGACAACTCGCCGACCCGGCACGCCCGGTTCGCCGAGCTGCAGAAGCACGTCATCCCGTCCGGCGCGCTGGGCAGCGACGACCCGAAGGTGCGCCGCTGGCTGGTCAACCAGGTGCGGTTCCTGTTCACCGACGGCGGCGCGGGCGTGCGCCGGGCCGCGCTGGGACCGGGCCGCGCCCTGCTGGACGCGTGGACCCTGCGGTTCGGCCCGGCCGACCCGCTGCGCAACCGGCTGGCCACCGAGCTGGCCAACGTGCACCGCGTGCTCGGCGAGCCGACCGAGGCGCTGCGGCTGGACGACCTGGCCCTGGCCCAGCAGCGGCGCGCGCTCGACCTCACCCACCCGCGCCCGCTGATCACGGCCCGCGGCCGCGGCGGCGACCTGCGCGGGCTCGGCCTGTTCGCCGAGGCGCTGGCGGAGGACCAGGCCACCTGGGAGAGCCTGCGCTCGGTGCTCGGCGAGGACCACCCGGACACCCGCCGCGCGGCGAACAACCTGGCGTCCTCGATGTTCCTCTCCGGTGACGCGGCGGGCGCGCTGGCGCTGGAGGAGGACAACTACCGCAGGCGGCGGCGGCTGTTCGGCACGGGCGACTCGCGGACCTGGGCGACCCTCGCCCAGATCGGCCTGTACCAACGGGAACTGGGGCGTTACCCGGAGGCGCTGGACTCGCTGCTGTACGCGTCGCAGCAGTTGCAGGCGCTGCGGCACGAGCTGAACCAGGTGCAGATCGGCGTGCAGTGGAACCGCGCCATCGCGTTGCGCCTGGTCGGGCGGGTCAAGGAGGCCAAGGAACGCACCGGCAAGGCGTTGCGGGACTACCGCGAGGTCCTCGGCCCGCACCACCCCTACACGCTGGGCTGCGCGTTGAGCTTCGCCGCCGACCACCGCCGCGTCGGCGTCGACCCCGAGCTGGCCGTCGAACTCGCCCGCACCGCGCTGAACGGCTTCCAGCAGCACGTCGGGCTGCGCGACGATCACCCGTTCGTGGCGCTGTGCAAGCTCGGCCTCGGGCTGGCGCTGCGCGCGGCGGGCGACCCGGCCGGCGCGGTGAGCCAGGTGGAGGCCGCGACGCGGACGTTGCGCGCGCGGCTCGGCGACACGCACCCGTGGACGTTGGCGTCGGCGATCGACGAGGCACGGGTGCACGCCGCGGCCGGGAACGCGGACCGGGCCGCCGAACTGATCGCCGAGGCGCACACCGACTGCCTGGAGTTCCTGGGGCACGATCACCCGCACACCGCCGCGGCGGCGCACGACCTGCGACTCGCGGCACACCCGACCGACCAGGACTGGCGGGAGTGCGATGTCGACATCCCGCACACCTGAGCGCGCAGGAGGGAGCGGCGTGGAGCTGCACGAGGAGCAGGCCGAGCACGTCGGACCGGAGTTCGACCTGGCCAGGCAGGCGTGCCGGGCGGCGATCGCGGAGACACCCGCGCTGCACTACCTCGCGCACTACAGCAGCGGCGTGTTCGACTTCGGCGTCGACGCCCTCGGCGACCCGCCGCCCGCGCCGGACGCGCTGCCCGGCGGCACCCGCCGCGAGGAGCTCAAGCGGCTGGGCAGGCACCTCACGTTCCAGGTCGCCACGCTGGACCGGGCGTTGCAGGAGGTGCGCACGGGCCGGCTGATCCGCACCGTGCTGCACACCGAGGAGGGCGCGCTGTTCTGCGACTCCGTGGTGCCGACCGAGCACGTCGTCGGCCTGGTGCTGGACCACGCGGGCGCCGGGCCGCTGTTCGGCCACCCCGCCGTCGACGAGGCGGACCGGGCGGTGGCCGGGCTCGCCACCCGGCTGCGCGCCCAGCTCAGCCTCGGCTCGCTCAACCCCGGTGGCTGGGAGAGCTCGGCGGACGTCGCGCCGTTGCCGGTGCGCGAAGCCGTGAGCCCGCACGTGACGGCGGGGGAGGGGCCGCTGACCGCGTGCCTGGCGGCGGTGCGGCCGGAGGACCTGCACCTGGTCGCGCACGTCGTCGGCGGCGAGGTGCGGGCGATGGTCGACTGCCTGGGCGACCCGTCGCTGGCGCCGTTCTTCAAGCAGGTCACGGTGGAGGCGCGGCGCCGGTTCTACCACGGGTTCGTGCAGGAGCTCGGCGCGTTGACGACCAAGCTGAACCGGGCGGTGAGCCCCGTCGTCGGCGGGCTCATGGCGCGGCTCGTGCTCGACGTCGAGATGGGCGCGATCTACCACTACCGGTTGCGCGCCGGGGAATACCTGGTCGGCGTGACGATCGACCAGTCACGGGTGCGGGCGGCGGATGATCGAATGTCCGCTTTGGCCGCCGAACTCACTCCAATCGGTCCTTGAACGCTCATCCACCCGTGCCTACCGTGGAATGGTGACGCCCGTGATCCGCTCGGCCGTGCTCCTCTCGGCCCTCGGCGCGGGCTGGCTCTGCGCCTGGCAGTTCGGACTCCGCGAAGTCGACCGCTCGCCGGTGTACGGGTATTTCATCACCGCGTTGCTCGGATTCGGTTTGTACGCGAGCACCAGCGGGATCGTGATCGCGGAATTCCGCAGGCAACTGCGCACCGTGGTGATCGCCGTCACGCTCGGTGTGCTGGCGAAAGTCGCGCTGATCTTCGGCGTGATGTTCTTCGCGTTCCGCGACCCGGCGTACCTGATCCTCGCGGTGGCGGTGGCGCAGATCGACCCGCTGTCGGTGGCCGCGATGCACGCGAAGTCGCGGATGTCGGACTCGGCGAAGGCGCTGCTGTCGGCGTGGGCGTCGTTCGACGACCCGATCACCGTGCTGCTCACGGTGTACATCACCGCGTTCGCGCTGAACGGCGGCGCGGTCGGCGGCGTGGGGACGTTCGCGGTCAACCTGGTGCTGAACCTGGCGCTGGCCGGGGTGGCGTTCGTGCTGTGGGCGCTGGTGCGCGGGCGGGTGCGGCGGGCCGAGGCCGGCGGGCGTGCGGTCCGGTACGCGGTGCGCGCGGTGATGGTGGTGGCGGTGCTGGCCGTCGGGTTCGTCGCGGTGCAGTACTCGCTGCTGCTGGCGTTGGCGCTGCTGGGCTTGTTCTTCCGGCCGAACCTGGGTCGGTGGGTGGACGGGTTGGCGCAGGCGGGCATGGTGCTGGCCCTCGCCGCGGTCGGGTTGGTGCTGGCCGCCGAGTTCAGCTGGGTGCTGGCCGGTGTCGGCGCGGTGCTCGGCGTGGCGGCGTTCGGCGCGCAGGCCGTGGTGGCGTTCGCGCTGACGGTGCCGAAGCGGTGGCGCGGCGACCGGGTGCGGCTGGCGCTGGGCCAGCAGAACGGCCTGACCGCGATCATCCTGGCGCTGCTGCTGGAACCGACGTTCCCGGGCGCCATCGCGGTGGTCGCGCCCGCCGTCGTCGTGGTGAACCTGCTGCACGCCGTCGCGAACGGCGCCTACGACCGCGTGACGGCCCGTCCGACCCCGGCACCGGCGGCGCCCGCCCGACCGCCGAAGCGCGTGCCGCGCGTGCCGCTCAAGCCCGCGCCCGCACCGCAGGCGACCCCGGCCTACCG
The DNA here is from genome assembly GCF_055603705.1 of Actinosynnema sp. NPDC037264. Lineage (NCBI taxonomy): Bacteria > Bacillati > Actinomycetota > Actinomycetes > Pseudonocardiales > Pseudonocardiaceae > Actinosynnema > Actinosynnema sp. NPDC037264. The sequence continues at coordinate 115,296 of NZ_JBVJVK010000011.1, forward strand.
GGTGAAGCCGACCCCCTGAGCGTTCACCCCACCCGTTCCGGCGCCCCGAGTCGAACGCTCGGATCACGCCGGGGACGAGCGGAACACCGCGTGGAACGCTCGGGTCACGCCGGGGACGAGCGGAACACCGCGCGGCGCACGCGGGGGCTCAGGTTGCGCAACGCCTCGTGCACGCGGGCCCGGCGCGAGCCCTGGCCCACCTCGGCCACCAGGCCGCCCGCCCGCGCCGACCACGGCGGCAGCTTGAACAGCGGGTCCAGCAGGAACAGCGGCAGGAACTCCACGATCCCGTCGTAGATGCCGCACAGCTCCTCCAGCCGGTCCTGCGCGTCGGTGTCCTCGGCCGACTGGTACCACTGCGACACCGCGGCCCGGAACGCCTGCACGGCCTTGCGCATGAACTCCGCCTGCGCCGCCGCCTGGGTGAACTCCGGCGTCCGCAGCCGCCGGTGCACGGCCTCCTGGGTGGCCGTCGGCGCGTGGTCGAACGCCTCCTCGAACATCACGTCGACCTGCGTCAGGTCCTCCAACGCGTCCACCGCGTCCCGGAACAGCCGCTCCACCTCGCCGGGCAGCCTGCTCGTCGCCGCCTCCGCCGCCCGGCCCGGCGTGCCGCCCGCCAGCGCGCCGAGCTGCCGCTGGATCGCGCCGAGCTGCCGGTCCGACGACGCCCGCACCCCGTCCATGTGCTCGGCCAGGTGCTCGATGAACCCGTAGATGCTCGACTGCTGCTTGGCCAGCTGGTCCATCCGCCACCGCAGCGCCGACAACGGGTCCGCGTCGCCGGCCGGCCGCCGTCCCGTCGCGCTGACCAGCGCCTTGAAGTCGTCGGCGAACGTCCGGTCGACGTACACCAGCGGCTCGCGGCCGAGCAGCTCCCGCAGCTGGATCGCCACGCCGTCCGCCACCACGCCGTTGACCAGCAGGATCAGCTCGGCGTCCGGCTCGGCCTCGCGCACCGCCGAGATCCGCCGCCGCACCACGCCGAGGTCCGCGTTCTCCAGCAGCGACCGGGTGATCAGCACGGCGCAGCCGGTCGTGTGCTCGGGGAAGGTGACCCAGAAGTCCGCCAGCGAGTCCTCGGCCGTGCCGAGCAGGTGCCGGTGCAGGTAGTCCAGGCCGTTCGCGTCGAGCAGCCGGCGCACCACGCCGTCGATGTCGTCCGAGCTCAACGACCCGAACAGGTCGCGGGCCGCCTGCCGCACCATGTCCTCGGTGACGGCGAACTCGTGGCCGGGCGTGCGCGACAGGTCGTCGGCCATCCGGAACACCCGGTGGCACAACCGGATCACGTTGCGCGCGTTGCCCCGGGCGAGGTCGCGCAGGTACCGCGTGGTGTCCACGGTGAACGGCGCCAGCTGCCGCGTGCCGAACACCTGCTCCTGCGCCAGCTCGACGAACTCGCGCACCTCGCCCTGGCTGAGCCCCGACATCACCACCGTGTACGGGATCCGCTGCCGCACCGCCGGCGGCAGCACGGACTTGAAGTCCGGCAGCCCGCACAGCACCAGGCACGCGCCCGCCTTGGCGAAGACCTGCAACAACGTCTGGAACGCGGCCATGGTCCTGGCCTGCGGCCGGCTGTCGGCGGAGAAGATCTTGTCCAGCTCGTCGACCGCCAGCACGAACCGCCGCTGCCTGCCGCCGAACAGCAGGGCGAACACGCCCATCGCCTCCAGCGCGGCCACCTCGCTGTCGATCGGCGTGTCGATGCCGCGTTCCACGAGCACCTGGTCCGGCGCGCCGCCGAGCAGCCACGACCACACCGAGTGCTCGAACCCCGGCCGCAGCAGCAGGGTGAGCGCGGTGCCGAAGTCCTTGTTGTTCGTCACCTCGCGCAGCGTGTCCTGGACCTTGCGCAGCAGCGCGCTCTCCATCAGGCCCAGCCGTTCCACGACCTCCTGCGGCTCCAGCTGCCTGCTGCCGAGCCACTCCAGCATGTCGCTGGTCAGGCCGCTGCTCTGCAACGAGTCCGCGACGATGTCCGCGTAGTACTCGCTGACCTGCGCGCGCACGCCCTCGCGACCGAGCTTCTGCATGAACCGCCGGTACAGCTCGATGAAGCTCTCCGCGGTCGCGTCGAGGTACAGCGCGTGCGTCGGGTCGGCCAGCACCTGCCGGGCGTGCCGGACCAGCCGCACCGCGAGGTGCGTCTTGCCCGTGCCGTAGTCGCCCAGCACGGCCACCACGGTGCCGGTGCGGTCACGGCCGCCGCGCGCGGGCGGCGCGTCCAGGTAGGAGGTGAGGTGCGCGAGCGCCTGCCGCGTCGCGTCGGTGGTGATCGCCACGTCGACCGCGTCGGGGTCGGCGTCGAAGTCCGTGATCCGGGCGACCGCCATCGGCGAGAAGGGGTTCTTCCGCGAGGGCGGGAGATCGCTGCGGTCGCTCATGGCCCATTCACCGGTCCATTCCGGGACTTCGTGTTCAAGAACGCCCTGATGTCCTCGACGGTCACCAGATCGGCCTCGGTGTAGCCTAGTCCCGCTTCACGTTTGTGTTCGTACGTGCCATGTAAGAATCTCTGCAGCATGGCGACCGATTGGCAGTGCTTCGCCACCAATTCGATCGCGTCATCACTCATCCGTGGATAAGTTCCCGCTTCCGCGTGACGAGACAGCCGGTCTTCGGCGAATCGCTGCGCGTCACCGGTGTCGAGCGGACCGACGTGCAGGGTGATCGGCGGGACCCAGGTTTCCAGTTGCCGCACGACATCGGCCACCTCGTCCGTGCTCAGGTACGCGGATTCGGTCAGGAACAGCACTTTCGCGCTGTTGAGCGTCCGCGCGTAGCGGATCACCTCGTCCACCAGCTCGTTCGGGCTCGGCAGCAGCACGATCAGCGCGACGTCCTCGCGCAGCGCCTGCCCGAGGCGGGGGAACACGCGGCGCGGCACGTCCCGGACCGCGTCGAGCCGGTCCTCGCTCTCCTGGCGCAGCGCGCCGTCGTCCACGAGCAGGTCGAACATCCGGTCGCACACCTCGGCGGTGCGCTGGTCGATGGACAGCTCCTGGTCGGTCGGCAGGCAGCCGGTCAGGTCGAGCACGAGGCCGCGCATGTCCCGCCGCGCGAGCTCGCCGACGACCCAGTCCGCGCACCGGTTGACCAACGCGGTCTTGCCGCACCCGGACTCGCCGGTGACCAGCGCGAGGCGGCCGTACTCCAGCAGCACGCCGAGGTCGCCCATCTCCTGCCGGAACTGGTCGAACGCCTCTTCGGTGCCGTCGACGGGCACGTAGTAGTCGCGGTGCGCCGGCCGGTGCCACGGGCGCAGCGGGCGCATCGGCGTGCTCTCCCAGCCCGGCAGCGGGAACGGGTTGACGCGGGGCTCGGTCACCACGGCGCCACCGGCCCGGTCACGCGCGGCAGTGCGGCGGCTCGACCGGCCCGCCCGCCGTCCATGCCCACCCCCGTCGCCTCGCGGCGGCCTAGCGAAAGCTTCAGCCTACCGACGGAGAGTCGCACACGGACGCGGTTCCGTTAACCGCCGCACCCCGTTCGGCCCAGCCACGTTGGTGCCGGCGGGGAATGCGCGGGGCGGTCGCGGTCGACGCTGAGGTGAACGGTTGCGGCGAACGGCTCACCAGGGCGCGGGCGCGTAGTCCTTCAGGAAGCAGCCGTACAGGTCCTCGCCGAGCTCGCCGCGCACGATCGGGTCGTACACCCTGGCCGCGCCGTCGACCAGGTCCAGCGGCGCGTGGAAACCCTCGGCGGCCAGCCGCATCTTGGTCGGGTGCGGCCGTTCGTCGGTGATCCAGCCGGTGTCGACGGCGGTCATGAGGATGCCGTCCTCGGTCAGCATCTCCTCCGCGCTGGTGCGGGTCAGCATGTTCAGCGCGGCCTTGGCCATGTTCGTGTGCGGGTGGCCCGGTCCCTTGTAGGCGCGGCTGAACTGGCCTTCCATCGCCGAGACGTTGACCACGTACTTGCGGCGCGCGGGCGAGGCGGCCATCGCCGGGCGCAGCCGGGAGATCAGGATGAACGGCGCGGTGCTGTTGCACAGCTGCACTTCCAGCAGCTCCACCGGGTCGACCTCGTCCACCCGCTGCACCCAGCTGTTGACCGGCGCCTCGTCGGGCACCAGGCCGCCCGCGTCGATCTCCTTGGACCCGGCGGTCAGCGCCAGCGCGGTGACCGCGGGGATGGTGTCGGCCAACGTGCCCGCCAGCGCCACCGGGTGCGCGGACGTGGTGTGCCCGAACGTCACCAGCTCGGGCAAGGGTCCCGAGGGCAGCGCGGCGGACTCGGCCGCCACCAGGGGCGCGTAGGCGTTCGACGAGCGGCGCACGGTCTGCGCGGCGTTGTTGATCAGGATGTCGAGCGGCCCGGCGGCGGCCACCGAGTCGGCCAGCTGCACGACCTGGGCCGGGTCGCGCAGGTCGATGCCGACCACGCGCAGCCGGTGCAGCCAGTCGGCGCTGTCGGGCATGGACGCGAAGCGGCGCACCGCGTCGCGCGGGAACCGGGTGGTGATGGTGGTGTGCGCGCCGTCGCGCAGCAGCCGCAGCGCGATGTACATGCCGATCTTGGCCCGGCCGCCGGTGAGCAGGGCCCGCTTGCCGGTCAGGTCCGCGCCCTGGTCGCGCTTGGCCCGGTTCAGCGCCGCGCAGTCCGGGCACAGCTGGTGGTAGAAGGCGTCCACCTCGGTGTACCGCTTCTTGCACGTGTAGCAGGACCGGGCGCGCAGCAGCGTGCCCGCCTTCGCGCCGGGTTCCGGCTCGCGCAGCAGCAGGCCGCGGGTCTCGTCGTCGATGCGGGACGGCGAGCCGGTCGCGGTCGCCTCGATGACGGCGCGGTCGGCGGCCGTGACCGAGGCCCGGCGGTCGGCCTTGCGGCGCTTGCGCAGGCTCTTCCAGATGCCGGCGGTGGCCCGGCGGACGGCTACCGCGTCCGGGTGCTCGGTGTCCAGTTCGTCCACTTGGGCGAGCACCCGTAGGGCGATTTCCAGTTCGGCGGGGTCAATCGACACGTCCAGCACTCTACCTGCGGTGAAATCCGACCTCGGACGGGTGAAATTCACGTGAGCCACCGCTAGGGTGCCCGGCATGCCTACAGCGGGTACCGGCCCACGGGTGCGGCGACTGGCCCATCCCGACGCCGACATCCGGGCGCGTGCCCTCGGCCTGCCGCGCGGGCGCCCGGTCCTGGCGGTGTTCGGCTCGGCCGACGCCCTGAGCACCGAACTCGCCGCCGCCGTGCTCCCGGTGCTGCGCTCGGTGCTCGCGGCGGCGGCCGGAGCGGACGCGGTCGTGGTCACGGCGGGCGCCGACGTCGGCGTGACGCACCTGGTCGGCCTGGCCGCCGAGTCGTTGGACGGCCGGTGGCCGCGGCTGGTCGGCGTCGCGCCGTCCGGGCGGGTGGCCGCGGAGGACGCGGAGCCCGCGGACGGTGAGGTACGGCTCAACGTGAACCACGACACGGCGGTGCTCGTGCCGGGGTCGAAGTGGGGCGAGGAACTGCCCGCGCTGTTCCGCGCGGTGGACGCCGTCACCGGGTCGAAGCGCCCGGCGCTCGCGCTGCTGATCGGCGGCGGCGAGGGCGCGCGGGCCGCGTTGGTCGACCACCTGGGCCGCGACCGGCCGCTGCTGGTGCTCGCGGGCACGGGAGGGTTGGCCGACGAGATCGCGGGCGGTGCGCCCCAGCCCGGCGTGGTGGTAGGGGGTGTACCCCAGCCCGGCGTGATCGCGGGCGGCGCGCCTCAGCCTGGCGTGATCGCCGGCGGTGAGCTCCAGACCGGCACGCCCGGCACGCCCGGCGCGGTCGCGGGCGGTGGGTCCCCGCCGGCCGATGCCGAAGTCGCGCGCGTCACGGGCGCGGCTGCCAAGGTCGCCGCCGCCGGAGCCGCGGGCGTGCAGGCCGCTGCCGCCGAGATCGCGGGTGTGAAGGGCACTGCCGCCGAGATCCCGGGCGTGAAGCGCACTGCCGCCGGGACCGCGGGTGTGAAGGGCACTGCCGCCGAGGTCGCCGCCGTCGAGACCGGGACCGGGAGCGGGAGCGGGAGCGCGAAGGACGCCGCCGGTCCCTTCCCCGCTGCTTCTGTTCCCGCGGCCCCCGCCGCCACCGCGCCGACCCCGTCCGCGGCCGGGAGCGCGCAGGCCGACCCCGCCGAGCGCGACGACGACCTCGCGGTGCTGGTGCGCAGCGGCCAGGTCGCGCTCGTGCACCTGGACGAAGGCGCGGACAAGGTGGTGGCCGTGGTGCGGCGGGTGCTGGGCAACCGGCCCGGCGCGAAGCTGCACGCCGACGTGCCGCCGCCCGCCGTGTGGCCGCGGGTGCCGTTCCGGGCGCCCGAGCCGCACCCCGTGATCGACCCCGGCTACGTGCTCGACTACCCGCTGCTCGCCGACGCGATCCACGAGGCGAACCAGGTGGTGGCCCCCGTGCTGCACGAGTGCGAGGTCGCCGCCCTCCGGTCGCGCGAACGCGCCCGCCTGCTCGTGGTGCTCGCCATCGCCGCCGGCTTCGGCACCACGGTGTCCGCCGCGCTGCAGGTCTGGCTGCGGGACGAGCCGTGGCCCGGTGTGCTGCTGGCCGTGTCCGGCGCGGCGGCGGCGGTGCTCGCGGTCGTGGCGCGGTCCGGCGACGACCCCGACGCCAAGGTCCGGGCCGAGCAGCTGCGCGCCTTGTACTTCGACCACCTGGCCGCACCACCGGCCGTCGACGACGCCGAGCGCGACGAGCGCGCCCGCGAGTTGGCGACGGCCGTGGCGCGGCTCCGGCACGAAGCGGTGAGCCGCACATGACCCGTCCCGGATCGTCCGCCCGGCCGACGGTGGTCCACGACCACCGCGAGCAGTTCCTCCGCGCCTACCTGCGCCACCGGGTCGGCGAACGGCTCGCCGGGTTCGAGCAGGCCCAGGCCCGCTACACCGCCGCACGCCGGTGGACCACGAGCCTGTCGGTGCTGCTGTTCACCGCGGCGGCGGCGTTGGGCGCGGTGGCCGTCGCCGATGACGGGCGGCGCGCGCTGTGGGCGTTCCTGGCGACGGCCGCGGCGGCGCTGGCCACGGCGGTCACCGTCTACGAGGCGGCGTTCTCGTTCCGCGCGCTGTCCCGCCGGTCCGCGAGCGGCGTGGCGTTGCTGCACCTGCTGCAAGCGCACGGCGCGCCCGAGGGCGAGGACGGCGTCAACGCGTTCCGCACGGAGGTGGAGAGCGTGCTGCGGCACGCGGACCGCTGATCGGTCGGCACTCCGGGCTTTCGCGTTCCCGAAGGGCGAGCGGGCCGCGCCGGTGGCGACCCGGCCGACCGGGTCCGGCCTGCCCGCACCCTCCGACCTGCGGCACGACCGGGTCGGACGCGCGCCGGCGGAGGTGGACGGCGAACCGGTGACCGAACTCGTCGGGCACTCGTGGCGAACGTGCGCGCCCCAGCGTGTGGCCGTCGCGCACCGTGGTCGATAGGTTCTGGCGGTAGGCCGTTCGGTGGCAATGGGTTTCCGCCCCGACGTGCCGTGGCGACAACCTCCGGCGGCCACGCCGAGAGTTCGCCGTCGACAACGTCGGATTCCGGTCGGCGCCTGGGAGAGCACCGTGGGACACGTGGAGCCTGCCGCCGTGGTGGGGCGGTAGCCGTGGAGATGCGCCGACTCGACCCGCGGGAACTGGTCCGGGACAGCGGGCTGGTGGCCCGCAGGCTCATGCCGTGGCCGCTGGTGAACGCGCCGTTCGACGGCTCGTGGTGCGTGGTGCAGCCGGGCGCGGCGTCGAGCACCCACTCCCACCGCGAGCACGAGGTCTGGGTGGCCGTGTCCGGTGAGGCCGAGATCGTCGTCGACGAGGGCAGGCTGCCGTTCGCGGCGGGCGACATCGTGCACTTCCGCCCGTACGAGGAGCACCAGCTGGTCAACGACGGCGAGGCGGACTTCCAGTTCTTCGCCGCCTGGTGGGACGTGGAGATGGCCGAGCGCTTCAGCGCGCGCGACGAGGACGCCCGCTGAGTCGTCCGTCCGGCGGAACCATCGCGCGAAACTGCTCGTCACAGTCGCAGATCTATTCGTTAAAGTTCAACGCGACTGGGGGTCGGAGTGGAACTGCGGATCCTGGGCCCGGTCGAGGTCCGGCGCGACGGCGCGGAGCCGAGGGCGTTGCGGCGCAAGCCGGGCCAGGTCCTGGCGGTGCTCGCGGCGCACTGCGGCAAACGGGTGCCGGTGGACCGGCTGCTCGACCTGGTGTGGGGCGAGGACCTGCCGCCACGCGCCCGCAAGTCGCTCCAGGTGCACATCTCGGTCCTGCGCGGCGAGGGCGTGCCGGTGACGCACCAGGACGGCGGGTACGTGTTGCGGGCCGAACCGGACCAGGTGGACGCCCTGCGGTTCCGCCGCCTGACCGCGCGAGCCGCCGTCACCGCCGACCTGAGACACCGGCGCGACCTCTACACCACGGCGCTGGCCCTGTGGCGCGGCACGCCCCTGGCCGGCGCGGAGTCCGAACCGCTGCGCGCCTGGCTCTGCGCGCCGCTGGAGGCGCACCACCTGGCCACCCTCGAAGCGGCCATCGGGACCGACCTGGCGCTGGGCAGGCACGCCCAGGCGGTGGAGGCGCTGACGCAGCTGGTCGCCGAGCACCCGTTCTCGGAGACCCTGCGCCAGCAGCTCATGACGGCGCTGCTGTCCTGCGGCCGGCGCACCGAGGCGCTGCGCGTCTTCCAGGACGTCCGCCGCACGCTGGCCGACGAGCTCGGCGTGCCGCCGGGACCGCGGCTGCGCGAGCTGTACCGCGAAGCGCTGCGCGTTTAGGCGCCGCTTTACCGCAGACCGTTAACTTCACCCCGCCGGGACGACCGGTGAGACTCCGGGCCGTGGGCCAGTGCTGGGCGGCACCCAGGCCCACGGCCCGGGACCCCGACGCCGGGAGCGTCCGGTCCGGAACTCAGCTGGCCGCCACGCTCAGCCCGGTGGCGGCGAGCTTCGCCGTGCGCGGACCGTGCGCCCAGATCCGCTCCTGGTAGGCGCGCAACAGCGCCGCGTGCAGCTCGTCGACGTACTCGGCCGCCGGGCAGTCGCGCCGCCACACCACCGTCACCCGCCGGTGCACCGGGTTGCCCACGATCGGCTTCAGCAGCACGCCGGGCAAGTCGTGCCCGGTCGGGAAGAAGCACGCCACGGTGTGGCCCGAGCGCACCAGCTCCGCGGCCGACGCCGGGTCGACCCCGAAGTGCGCGCAGCGCGGCGTGAACCCGGCCGCCTCGCACGCCAGGTGCAGGTTCAACCGCCCGCCGCCGTAGCTCTCGTCGGGCACCGCCCACTCCTCGTCGGCCAGTTCGGACAGCCGAATCTCGTTTCGCGCCGACAACCGGTGCCCCACCGCGAGTCCGACCAGCATCGGTTCCGTCACGACGGTCCGGCAGTCGGCCTGTTCGGGGATCCGCAGTGGACTCTGGGGGAACTCCGTGACCAGCGCGAGGTCCAGCTTCCCGGTCCGCACCAGGTCGAGCACGGCGTCGCTGGTGCGCTCGAGGTGGGTGGTCTGCTGGTGCGTCGGCAGCAGCGAGCGCACCACGCCGACCAACAACGGCGTCAGCGAACCCGCCACACCGCCGAGCCGGATGCCCGTCACGTCGCTCTCCGCGGCCAGCTTGCGCGCGGTGACGAGCAGGTCGTCGAACCGTTCCACCAGGTCGCGGGATCGCAGCACGACGTGGCGGCCGAGTTCGGTCAGCTCGACGCCGTCGGTGCGCCGCAGGAACAACGGACCACCGAAGCCCCGCTCGATGCGCCGCAACTGCGCGGTCAACCCGGCCTGCGCGATCTTCAGCAGTGAGGCGGCTCGGCTGATGCTGCCCGCTTCCGCCACGGTCAGCACGACGTGGAGATGCCTGAGCTCCATGTTCACTGCGGCAGCCTAGGGCAACGAGACGAACCGGACACCGACCGCGCTTGCGGTCCTCGGGAGGGCTCCGCGTCGGCAAGCACCCCCGCCCGTTGCTCCAACAGGTGCATAACTGGTGAGTTATCGCAACCTCACACCTCCCGCCGCGCTCACCGGTTCGACCACCCTGCTGGAAGGCCGGCACCGAACACCGGGGAGGTGTGAGCGACATGGCGAAAGCGTTGCGACTGCGACGCCTTTCCCGTCCGCGCGACGACAGGTACCTCTTCGTCCCGCTCGACCACAGCGTCTCGGACGGTCCGGTGGTGCCGCGCGACCGGTGGCACGAGCTCATCGACTCGGTCGTCGTCGGCGGCGCCGACGCCATCATCGTCCACAAAGGACGGGTGCGCACGATCGACCCGGACGTGCTCGCCGGCTGCGCGCTGGTCGTGCACCTCAGCGCGGGCACCGCGCACGCCGCCGACACCAACGCCAAGGTCATCGTCGGCGAGGTCGACGAGGCGCTGCGGCTGGGCGCCGACGCGGTGAGCGTGCACGTCAACATCGGCTCGGACACCGAGGAGCGGCAGCTCGCCGACCTCGGCGTGGTCGCCAAGGCGTGCGACGAGTGGAACGTGCCGCTGATCGCCATGGCCTACCCGCGCGGGCCGCGCATCGCCGACCCGAACGACCCCGCGCTGCTCGCGCACGTGGTCAACATCGCGGTCGACCTCGGCGCGGACATCGTCAAGACCAACCTCGCGCGGCCCGCCCAGCGGATGGCCGACGTGATCGCCAGCTGCCCGATCCCGGTGCTCGTCGCGGGCGGTCCCGCCACCGACGGCAGCGTGGTCGAGCACGCCCGCACCGCGATGGCGGTCGGCTGCGCCGGCCTGGCCGTCGGCCGCCGCGTGTTCACCGCGCCCGCGCCCATGTCGCTGGTCGCGGAACTGGCCTCGATCGTCCACGACGACACCGAAGCGGACCTCGTCCGCGCCATGACGGGCGTCGTGGCCACGTCATGAGCTTGTCGCCAACGGCCGCCGCCGGTCCTCCGACCGGCGGCGGCCCGTCCGCACGCCGATCGGGCTCTCACCCCTTGGAGAACCGTTGAAGTTCGCCTGGATCGACCTCCGACCCGTCCCCGAAGCCCACCGCGAAGCCGTCGTGGACGCCGCCGTGCACGCCCGCCTCGCCGGCGTCGTCTCCGACGACCCGGCGCTGCTGGACGCGCTGCCGCCCACGATCACCCGGGTGCTCGTCGCCGACTCGGCGGTCGACGGCCCGCACCTGGTCACCGTGGTCGTCGACGACCAGGACGCGCTGGAGCGGCTCACCACCGACGCCGCGTTCGTGCAGGTCCGCGACGACCGCACGCTCAAGCTCGCGTGCGCCGCGGCCGTGCGGCTCGGGCACACCGTGGTCGCGTTCGCCGATCCGACGAAGATCCCGCTGGAGATCGTCATCGCCGCCGCCGACGGCGCGCCCGGCAAGCTGATCACCGTCGTGGCCGACCTCGAAGAGGCCGCGATCGTGCTCGACGTGCTGGAGCACGGCTCCGACGGCGTGCTCATGGCCCCGCGCGACGCCAACGACGTGTTCAAGCTGGCCAGGCTCCTGGAAGCGACCACGCCGCCGCTGAACCTCACCACGCTCACCGTCGAGGGCATCACCCACAACGGCCTCGGCGACCGCGTCTGCGTCGACACCGCCTCGCACTTCCAGGAGGACGAGGGCATCCTCGTCGGCTCGTTCTCCTCCGGCTTCATCCTCTGCTGCAGCGAGACCCACCCGCTGCCCTACATGCCGACCCGGCCGTTCCGGGTCAACGCCGGCGCCCTGCACTCCTACGTGCTCGGCCCGGACAACCGCACCAACTACCTGTCCGAACTGCGTTCGGGCAGCACGGTGCTCGCCGTCAACTCCGAGGGTCGCACCCGCAAGCTCACCGTCGGCCGGGCCAAGCTCGAATCACGCCCGATCCTGACCATCACCGCGCACTCGCCCGAGGGCGTCGAGGTGAGCCTCACCGTGCAGGACGACTGGCACGTGCGGGTGCTCGGCCCCGGCGGGAAGGTCCGCAACGTCACCGAGCTGCGGCGCGGTGACGAGCTGCTCGGCTACATCGCGACCGAGCAGCGGCACGTGGGCATCCCCATCGGCGAGTTCTGCAAGGAGACCTGAGCCAAGATGCGCGAGTTCGTCACCGACCTGTTGCGCCGCCACGGCGACGACGTGCCGGTGTTCAGCCACGACCACACCGTGACCCACGGCGCCCTGCGCGCCTCGGTCGCCGCCGAGGCGGGCCGGTTCGCCGCCGCCGGGGTGGGTGAGGGCAGCACGGTCGTGGTGCAAGTGCCCCCGAGCTTCACCCAGCCGACCGTGGTGCTGGCGCTGTGGAGCCTCGGCGCCAGGGTGATCTCGATCGACCACCGGCTCACCCCGCCCGAGGTCGAGGTGGTGTTCGGGCTGACCGGGCCGCAGTTCGTCGTGCGCGCCGAGCCCCCGTTCACCGGCGCCTACCGCGAGCGGTACGAGCCGGTCGTCCGACGGCGGCCGGAAGGCGAGCCCGCCGCCACGCGGCACCGGCTGGTCCAGTTCACCTCCGGCTCCACCGGGCGGCCGAAGGTCGTCGGCCGCAGCACCGAGTCGATCATCCGCGAGGTGCTGCGGTTCGGCGCGGCCGAGGGCATGCCGCAACGCGGCGAGCGGCTGCTGATGCTCGGCCCCACCGCGCACAGCTTCGGCCTGATGGGCGGGCTGCTGCACGCGTTGGCCGCGGGCGTGCACCTGGTGTTCGCCCGGACGCCGTCCGCACCGCCGGACGTCCTCGCCACCGCCGCCCGCCACGAGGTCGACTTCATCACCGGCGTGCCGCTGCACTTCGACCTGCTCGCCTCCGCGCCCGACCGCTCGGCGTTGCGCACGGTGCGCGGCGCGTTCGCGGGCGGCGAGCTGATGCGGCCCGACGTGGCCGAGCGGTTCGCCGCCGCCTACGGCTTCCCGGTCGGGGAGTGCTTCGGCACCACCGAGACCGGCGCGCTGACCATGGACGTGACGGGCGCGAGCCGGCCGTCGGTGGGCAAGCCGTTGTCCGACACCACGATCCGGGTGCGCGACGGCCTGGTCGAGGTGGCGCTGGACCAGTCGCCGTACCTGGACGGTGGCCACCCCGACCGTTACCTGGACGGGTGGTTCCGGACGGGTGACCGGGGCGAGTTCGACGCCCGGGGGAACCTGAGGCTGCTGGGCCGGGCCGACTCGGTGGTCATGGTGCACGGCTTCACCGTGGACCTGACCGAGGTGGAGGCGGCGCTGCGGGCGCACCCGCTGGTCGGCGAGGCCATCGCGGTGCACGACGCGGCGGTCGAGGGGTACGTGTCGACCACGTCCGACTCGCTGACCGCGGCCGACGTGGCCGCGTGGTGCGCCGAGCGGTTGGCCGAGTACAAGCTGCCGCGGCGGGTGCACGTGCTGCGGGCCCTGCCGCGCACGCCGAGCGGCAAGCTCGTGCGCGACCCCAGGGTCCTCGCCGACGCGCGATGATCGCGGGTGTGGCAGGGTGGGCGCCGTGGAACAAGTCGTGCTCCTGGACGAGTCCGGTGCCGGGATCGGCGTGGCCGACAAGGCTTCCGTGCACCACGCGTCCACCCCGCTGCACCTGGCGTTCTCGTCGTACCTGTTCGACGCGGAGGGCAGGCTGCTGCTGACCCGTCGCGCGCTGCACAAGAAGACGTGGCCGGGCGTGTGGACCAACTCGTGCTGCGGCCACCCGGCGCCCGACGAGCCGATGGCGTCGGCCGTGTCGCGGCGGCTCGCGGACGAACTGGGCCTGGCCGACGTCACCCTCGACCTGGTGCTGCCCGCGTTCCGCTACCGGGCGGTGATGGAGAACGGCGTCACGGAGAACGAGATGTGCCCGGTGTTCCGGGGCCTGGTCTCCGGCGACCCGGCGCCGAACCCGGACGAGGTCGACTCGTTCGAGTGGGCGCCGTGGGCCGAGTTCGCCCCGGCCGTCCTGGCCGGCGCCCGTCCCGTCTCCCCGTGGTGCGTGCTCCAGGTGGCCGAGCTGTGGGCCCTGGGCCCCGACCCGCTGGCCTGGCCGACCGCCTCCCCGGCCGCCCTCCCACCCGCCGCCCGCCTGTCCTGAACGCCCGACGCACCCGCCGCGAGTTCGACGCTCAGGTCAGAGAGCGCTCTCTGGGTCGGTGTTCCGGGATGACCGGAACCGGCTGCTTTCCTTGACTGACACAGGGGGCCGTCTTACGTTCCGCTGTGAGAGCGCTCTCTGAACCCTCCCTGCAACGCCCTTCGAAAGGGGAGTCGTGATCCCCACCATTCGCCGATGGCGTCGTCTGGTCACCACACTCGCCGTCGCGGCACTCACCGCGTCTGCGCTGACCTTCGTCACCTCTCCCGCCTCGGCGGCGCCGGAACTGCTGTCCCAGGGCAAACCCGTCACCGCCTCCTCCACCGAGAACGGCGGCACGCCCGCCTCCGCCGCCGTCGACGGCAACGCCGGCACCCGCTGGTCGAGCGCCGCGGCCGACCCCCAGTGGATCCGGGTCGACCTCGGCGCGTCCACCGCAATCAGCCAGGTCACGCTGAACTGGGAGACCGCCTACGCGCGCTCGTTCCAGCTCCAGACCTCGGCCGACGGCAACACCTGGACCACCATCGCCACCGCGTCCGGCAACGTCGGCGTGCAGAACCTGACCGTCTCGGCCACCACCCGGTTCGTCCGCGTCTACACCACCGCCCGCGCCACCCAGTACGGCGTGTCGCTGTGGGAGTTCCAGGTGTTCGGCGTCACGAACTCCAGCGGCCCGATCGTGCGGGTCGCCGAGTTCCTCGCGGACTGCCCGTACAGCCACCGCCTGCCGGACGACCCGATCGTCGCGCCGAACCTCCCCGGCGGCTCGCACATGCACAGCTTCTTCGGCAACACCACCACCAACGCCTACTCCACCGTCCAGTCGCTGCTGGCCGGCCGGAGCAACTGCAACCCGGGCGTCGACCTGTCCTCGTACTGGGTGCCCACCCTGTACGCCGACAACCAGCCCGTCGAGCCGACCGGCACCACGTTCTACTACCTCGGCGAGGGCGTGCGCGACGACGTGATCGCGCGCATCCAGCCGTTCCCGCTCGGCCTGCGGATCGTGGCGGGCAACGCCAAGGCCACCCAGCCCGACGCGAGCACGATCTCCCGCTGGTCCTGCCTGCACGCCGGGCACGTCGGCGCGTCCAAGGACTTCGTGAACTGCCCGTCGGGCACCATGCTCGAGTCCTACCTGGACTTCCCGCAGTGCTGGAACGGCCGCGACCTGGACTCGGCGGACCACAAGAGCCACATGGCGTACCCGGTCAACGCGGACTGCCCGTCCACCCACCCGGTGCCGGTGCCGAAGCTGCGCCAGGTGCTGCGCTACCCGGTCAGCGGCGACCCGTCGCGGTTCCGGCTCGCCTCGGGACCGGGCTTCACCATGCACGGCGACTTCTTCAACGCGTGGCCGGAGGCCGAACTCGCCCGCCGGGTGCGCGACTGCATCAACCCGATCATCAAGTGCGGCGCGGACGGCCGCCCATGAGGGCCCCGATCCGGCTCGGCGCGGCCTTCGCCCTGCTCACCGCCCTGGTCGTGCCGGTCACCGCAGCACAGGCGGCCGAGTGCGGCACGGCCAACGCGGCCCTGAACGCACCCGTCACCGCGTCGTCGGTGGAGACCGGCAGCCCGTTCACCGCCGCCTCGGCGGTCGACGGCAACGCCGGCACCCGCTGGTCGAGCGCGTTCAGCGACCCCCAGTGGCTGCGGGTCGACCTGGGCACGAGCCGCGAGGTGTGCGGCGCGACGCTGCAGTGGGAGGCCGCGTACGCCACGGCCTTCCAGCTCCAGGTCTCCGACGACGGCTCGGCGTGGACGACCGTGCACCAGACCACCACCGGCACGGGCGGCACGCAGAACGTCACCTTCACCGGCACCGGCCGCTACGTCCGGGTCCACACCACGGCACGCGCCACCCAGTACGGCGTGTCGCTGTGGGAGTTCGCCGTGCGCACCGGGACCACCGGTGGCAACCCGCCCGGCGAGCAGCTGCTGTCCTACAACAAGCCCGCGTTCGCCTCGTCGTTCCAGGACGACGGCCACTGCGCGCAGTGCACGCCCGCCAAGGCGCTGGACTTCAACCCGGCCACCCGCTGGGCCACCAGCCCCACCACCGGCTGGGTCGACCCGGGCTGGATCTACGTCGACCTGGGCGCGACGGCGCAGGTCAGCAAGGTCGTGGTGCAGTGGGACCCGGCGTTCGCCACCGGGTTCGAGATCCAGACCTCGGCCACCGCGTCGAGCTGGACCACGATCCACACCGTCACCAACGGCACCGGGTTCAAGCAGACGTTCACCGTGACCGGTACCGGTCGGTACGTCCGGGTGAACCTGACCAAGCGCAGCGGCCAGTACGGCTACTCGCTGTGGGAGTTCCAGGTCTACGGCACCGGCGGCAGCCCCACGCCGCCACCGCAGGCCCCGGACCCCGGCAACCCGCTGCGGCTGGTGTGGAGCGACGAGTTCAACGCGCCCGCGGGCACGCGGCCGGACGCGGGCAAGTGGCGGCCGGAGACCGGCACCGGGCAGAACGCGGAGCTGCAGTACTACACCGACAACCGCAACGCATTCACCGACGGCGCCGGGAACATGGTGCTGGAGGCCAGGCGGGAGGTCACGCCGGGTTCGGCGTGCCCGGTCGACCCGGTCAGCGGCAGCGGCACGTGCCAGTACACCTCGGCCCGGATCATCACCGAGGGCAAGGCGTCGTGGACCTACGGCCGGTTCGAGGCCCGCGTCCGGGTGTCGGGCACCAAGGGCCTGTGGCCCGCGTTCTGGATGCTCGGCACGGACATCTTCAAGGGCACGCCGTGGCCCGCGAGCGGTGAGATCGACATCATGGAGCACCTGGGCCGCGAGCCGAACACCGCGTACCAGACGATCCACGGCCCGGCCTACTTCGGCGGGGGCGGGATCGGGGCGATGAGGGACATCGGCCAGGACTACGCCAACGCGTTCCACGTGTTCCGGGTCGACTGGAACAGCAAGGGCATGGTGTTCAGCATCGACGACGTGACCGTCCTCACCATCGACAAGGCGACGGTGGAGGCGACCCGCGGCCCGTGGGTGTTCGACAAGCCGTTCTTCATCCTGCTCAACAACGCGGTGGGCGGTGACTGGCCCGGCCCGCCGGACGCCACCACGGTCTTCCCGCAGCGCATGCTGGTCGACTACGTCCGCGTCTACCAGTGACGGGTGGGTGCGGTCACGCTTCGGCGTGGCCGCACCCCCGGTATAAAGGCTGCCGTGGACCGCAGACCAGTCACGTTGGAAGAGGTCGCGCGGATCGCGGGGGTTTCCCGGGCCACGGTGTCCCGGGTCGTCAACGGGGTCGCCACGGTGGACCGTGAGCTGCGCCAAGTCGTGGAGAAGGCGATCTCCACGACCGGGTACACGCCCAACCGCGCGGCGCGTTCGCTCGTCACCCGCAGGGCAGGCGCCATCGGGCTCGTCCTGCCGGAGGAGGGGCGCACCGTGCACGACCCGTACTTCGGCCGGGTGGTCAGCGGCGTGCTGCCGGTGATCCGGCCGCTCGGCGTGCAGCTGGTGCTGACCACGGGCGATCACCGCGAGGTGGTGGACGACATCCGGCAGCACCGGCTGGACGGCGTGATCCTGATCCACACCCACGACGCCGACCCGCTGCCCCGGCAGCTGATCGAGGCGAACCTGCCGGTCGTGCTGGCCGCCCGCCCGGTCCGGCCGATGTCGATCACCTACGTCGACGTCGACCAGGCCGCCGGGGCCGGGCTGGCCGCCGACCACCTGGTCGCCTCGGGGTGCCGCCGGCTGGCCACCATCACCGGCCCGCTGGAGACGCCCGCCGGCCAGGACCGGCTGCGCGGCTTCCGCGACGCGGTCGCCCGGCACGGCCTGCCCGAGGCGGTGGTGGTCGAGGGCGACTTCTCCCGAGAGGGCGGCGCCGAGGCGGCACGGCGCCTGGTGGACGCCGAGGTGGACGGTCTGCTCGTCGCCTCGGACCTGATGGCGACCGGCGCGCTGCCGGTGCTGCGCCACGGCGGACGGCGGGTGCCCGAGGACCTCAAGGTGGTCGGCTTCGACGACAGCAGCCCGGCCGTCGAGTGCGACCCGCCGCTGACCACGGTGCGCCAGCCGGTGGAGGACATGGCCGCCGAGATGGCCCGCCTGCTGGTGCAGCGGGTCGAACGCCCGGACCGCCCGGTCAGCTCCGTCGTGTTCGCGCCGACGCTGGTGGTCCGCCAGTCCAGCTGAGGTCCGGCTGTCGTCCGGCGCCAGTCCGGCTGTCGTCCGGCGCTGTCGTCCGGCGCTGTCGTCCCGCACCTCCCATCGACACCCGCAACTTCCATCGACACCCGCACCTTCGCACCGACCCGCGTGCCGTGCCTGCCCACCCGTGGTCGCCGCCGGGCCGGCCGTTTTATCCGGCTAACGGGAGACATGCGATTCGGGTTGTCACAGGTTGCACTCTTCGCCCGGTCGAGTGATCGAGTTCCGGGGGTCGCCGAGCCGGTCCGCTGTCGACGAGCTGTCGATCCGCCCGGTCCGGAACAACACGCCGGTCGCCGTCCGTTCTGTCCGTTGTGCTGACCGCCGAACTCGCCCCGACCCGTTCCCCGGCCCGCTTCGTCGCCCTCGCGGGCGCTGTCGCCGTCGTCCTCACCGTCGCCCTCGTCGGCGGGATGGACCTGTACCGGCTGGGCGACTCCACCAGACACCTCCGCCGCACCATCAGCGAGTACGCCCTCGGGCCGCAGCGCTGGGTGTTCGACACCGCCGTCCTGCTGCTGGTGTTCGGCTCCGCGGCGATCCTGGCGGTGCTGGTGCGGCGCGGTGTGGCGAAGTGGAACTCGGTGGGCTCGGCGGCGTTCGCCGCGTGGTCGGTCGGGCTGACCCTGGTGGTGATCTTCCCCAAGAACAACTGGGCGATCGGCCCGAGCATGAGCGGCAGCATCCACCGGTTCGGCAGCCTGCTCGCGTTCGTCGCGCTCCCGATCGCCGCGATGATGCTGGCCCGACCGTGGCGGCGCGACCCGGAGTGGGGCGCGCACGCCCGGTGGACGTTCCGGTTCGGCGTGCTGTCCGCCCTGGCGTTCACGCCGATCCTGTACGCGATCGGCGTGAACGCGGTCGTCGGCACGTCCTGGTGGCGGGTGATCCCGCTCGGGTACGTCGAACGCCTGCTGGTGCTGACCGAGGTGGTGGCCGTGCTGGTGGCGGCGGTGTGGGCCATCGCGGTGGCGCACCGGCCCGCCCGCGCACCCCTGGCTCAGGAGTACAAGCCGTCCAGCACGTCCTTGTAGCGCCCCTCGATCTCCTTGCGCCGCATCTTCAGGCTCGCCGTGAGCGTGCCGTCGTCCACCGAGAAGTCCTTCGGCAGCACGGCGAACTTCTTGATCGTCTCGTGCCGCGCCAGCTTCTCGTTCGCCGCCGACACGGCCCGGCCGACCTCGGCGTCCGCGTCGAGGTCGGCGGGCGCGAGGTCGGCGTCGAGGGTGACCAGCGCGACGCAGTAGTTGCGGCCGTCGCCGTGCACGAGCACGTTGCCGATGTACGGGCTGTTCGCCTTGACCAGGCCCTCCACCGCCTGCGGCGCGACGTACTTGCCGCCGGAGGTCTTGATCAGCTCCTTCTTCCGGTCGGTGATGCGCAGCCGGCCGGCCTCGTCCAGCTCGCCGATGTCGCCGGTGTGCAGCCACCCGTCCCGCAACGTCTCGGCGGTCTCGTCCGGCAGACCGTGGTAACCGCGCATGATGCCGCGCCCGCCGATCAGCACCTCGCCGTCGTCGGCGATGCGGACCTCGGTGCCGACCAGCGGCTTGCCGACCGTGCCGAGCTTGTTCGCGCCGGGCCGGTTCACGAACGACGCCGCCGACGACTCGGTCAGGCCGTAGCCCTCCAGGATCGTGATGCCCGCGCGGTCGAAGAACTCGCCGACCGGGCGCGACAGCGGCGCGGAGCCGGACACGAAGTACTTGATCCGGCCGCCGACCCGCTCGCGCAGCTTGCTGAACACCAGCTTGTCGGCGACCTTGCGGCGGATCGTCCAGTCCGGGTGCTCGGCCACGGTCAGCGCCCAGTCGAACAGCTTCGCCTTCACCCCGCCCGCCTCGCGCATGGAGGCCACCACCCGCTGGTGGATCTTCTCGAAGATCCGCGGCGCGGCGGCCACCACGGTCGGGCGCAGTTCGAGCAGGTTGGCCGCGATCCGGTCCACGTCGCCGTCCACGGCGGTGGGCGCGCCGGTCGCGAGCATCCCGACCTGGAGCACCTTGCCGAACGCGTGGGACATCGGCAGCCACAGGAAGTGCAGGTCCTCCGGGGTCAGCACGCCCAGCTCGCGGATCGCCTCGGCGGTGTAGAGCCAGTTGTCGTGGGTCAGCTCGACGCCCTTGGGCGTGCCCGTGGTGCCGGAGGTGTAGATCAGCGTGGCCAGCCGGTCCGGGGTGATCTCGTCGACCATCGCGTCGTAGTCGCCGTCGACCTCGTCGGGCTCCCAGTCGGGCGTGACGACCTTCGCGTCGACCTTGCCCGCCAGGTCGGGGTCGGCGACCACGAGCACGCTCTCCGAGTCGCGGACGATGTGCGCGACGACGTCCGGCGTGCTGCTCGGGTAGATGGTCGTCGTCACGCCGCCCGCCGCGAGCACGGCCAGGTCGGTGAGGATCCAGTCCACGCTGGTGGCCGCCATGATCGCGACCCTGGCCTCGTCGCGCACGCCGAGCCCGCGGAAGCCCAGCGCCCGCCTGCGCACCTGCTCGCCGACCTCGGCCCAGGTCAGCGACGTCCACTCGGTCCCGGTGCGGTGGCGCAGCGCCTCGGCGTCGGGGGTCTCCCGCACGCGTTCACGCAGCAGATCGGGGATGGAACGGGCCACGGCGACCTCCAGGGGAGCGATGCTCTAGAGCGGTACTCTAGCCCGGTGAGATCGACTGGTCAGCGGGCAGTGCTCGACGCGGCCCTCGCGCTGGTCGACGAGGGTGGGCTCGACGCGGTCACGATCAGCGCGCTGACCGCGCGGTCGGGGGTGTCCAACGGCAGCGTGTACCACCACTTCGGCAGCCGGGCGGGCTTGTTCGCCGTGCTGTACGGGGAGAGCTTCGCGCACTGCGTGGCGGCGGTGGCGCCCGCGCTGGACGTCGGCGACGCGGAGAAGGCCGTGCGGGCGGTGGTGGCGCGGTACCTGGGCTGGGTGGCCGAGCACCCCGGCCGGGCGCGGTTCCTCTACGCCGCGCCGGCGACCGCCGACCCCGCGGTGAAAGCGGACGTGTTCGAGCCGGTCGCGCGCTGGTTCGCGGCCCGCATGGCGGCGGGCGAGCTGCGCGAGATCCCGTTGTGGGCGTTGGACGCCGTGGTGATGGGGCCCGCGCACGAGTGCGCCCGGCGGCACCTGATGGGCGTGCTCGACCTGACCGAGGCGGCGGATCTGGTCGGGGATGCGGTGTGGGCGGCCGTCGCGCCCGTAGGGTGATCGCATGGCCACTTGGGGCGACCTCGCCGCATACGTCCACGACACCTACGACGTGATCGCGGAGAACGAGGACGAGATCCGGATCCTGTTCAACTTCGAGCAGTACGACGAGGACGACGAGCGGACCCAGGTGGTCATCCTGGTCCGCGAAGTGCTCGACAAGCTGCACGAGTGGGTGCAGATCGCCTCGCCGATCGGGCTGGCGGCGAACGTCGACCTGCACGCGTTCCTCGCCGAGGTCGGCAACTCGACCATCGCGTGCGGCGCGGCGATCATGGGGGAGCACGTCGTGCTGCGGCACTCGTTGCCGTTGTCGGACCTGGACATCCACGAGTTCACCGAGCCGCTGGCGCTGCTCGCGGGCACGGCGGACCGGCTGGAGGAAACGTTCTTCGGCGGCGACGACTACTAGTGCTAAGTTAGCCTAACCTAACCGAGGGAAGGCGTTGAGTGTCCAGACGGCCTGTCGCGACCGCCGGGTACGAGTCCATGGCCATCCAGGTGCGCGCGGGCCTGGGTGAACGACGGCTGGTCGCCGCCGTGCGGTCCCTGTTCGTGCGGCACGAGGTGCTGCGCGCCGACGGCTTCACCGCCGAGTCGTGCGTCCACCGGGTGGCGCTGCCGTCGTGCCTGGTGGCGCTGGCCACCGTCGAGGACGTGGCGGGAGACGTGCCGCTGCGGGTGGTGTGGTTGGACGGCGGCGCGTCCGGTCGGATCGTGCTGAGCGTGCGCCGCGACGTGCTCGCCCGCCTGCCGTGGCACGTGCTGCTGCCCGGCCTGGTGTCGGCCTGGAGCGCGAGCACCCACCTGCGCGCCCGCCGGGTCGCGAGCCCGGTTCCGGTGTCCTGAGCCGGCTCTCCGCACGGCTTGCCGAACCGTTGACAGCGGGTGTGCCGGGGTGCTGTGATCCCACCCAACAGATAGGAAAGTTTCCTAACTGTACCGCCGCCACCGTGTTCACCCTGCAACCGTGGGAGGCGCCCTGTGGCACCCCGATGGCCCGTAACGACCCTCTTGGCGCCGCTCGTCGCGGCCGCCCTGTCCGTGCCGACGGCCTCGGCGGACGACCTCGGCACGACGGCCGTCACCGAGCACCAGGCGGAGAGCGCGACGATCTCCAACGGCCTGGTCGAGTCCAACCACGCGGGCTACACCGGCAGCGGCTTCGTCAACTACGACAACGAGTCCGGCGCGTACGTCGAGTTCACCGTGACCGCCGCGACCGCCGGCGCCGCGACCCTGTCCTTCCGCTACGCCAACGGCACCACCGCCAACCGGCCGGTGAGCGTCACGGTCAACGGCTCGGCCGGCGTGAGCGTGGCCTTCCCCGGCACCGGCGCGTGGTCCACCTGGGGCACGGGCTCCGCGACCGCGCGGCTGACCGCCGGCGCGAACCGCGTGCGCGTCACCGCGACCACCGCCAACGGCGGGCCGAACCTCGACCGGCTCACCGTCGACACCGGCACGACCGGCGCCGGCCGGCCCGCGGACGTCAACGGGCAGCTGCGGGTGTGCGGCGTGAAGCTGTGCAACCAGCACGGCCACCCGATCCAGCTGCGCGGCATGAGCACGCACGGCATCCAGTGGTACTCGCAGTGCGTCAAGGCCGCCTCGCTGGACGCGTTGGCGAACGACTGGGGCGCGGACGTCCTGCGGATCTCGATGTACGTGCAGGAGGGCGGGTACGAGACGGACCCGCGCAAGTTCACCGACCTGGTGCACGGCTACATCGAGGAGGCCACGCGGCGCGGCCTGTACGCGCTGGTCGACTGGCACCAGCTCGACCCGGGCGACCCGAACGCGAACATCTCGTTGGCGCGCACGTTCTTCACCGAGGTCGCGCAGCGGCACCGGGACAAGACCAACATCATCTACGACATCGCGAACGAGCCGAACAACGTGTCGTGGGCGGGGATCAAGTCCTACGCCGAGCAGATGATCCCGGTGATCCGGGCGCAGGACCCCGACGGCGTGGTGTTCGTCGGCACGCACGGCTGGGGGTCGCTCGGCATCTCCGACGGGCGCAGCGAGCAGGACATCATCGCCAACCCCGTCAACGCCACGAACTTCATGTACACCTTCCACTTCTACGCGGCGTCGCACCAGGACGAGTACTTCGCCGCGCTGCAGCGGGCGGCGGCGCGGCTGCCGATCTTCGTGACCGAGTTCGGCACCCAGACCTACACCGGCGACGGGGCCAACGACTTCGCCTACAGCCAGAAGTACCTGGACTTCCTGGCCGCGAACAAGATCGGCTGGACGAACTGGAACTTCTCCGACGACTTCCGCTCCGGCGCGGTGTTCAAGGAGGGCACGTGCGCCGGTTCCACGTTCACCGGCACGGGTGTGCTCAAGCCCGCGGGCGTCTGGATCCGCGACCGCATGAGGACCCCGGACAACTTCCCGACGAGCTGACCGACCCACCGCCGCCGACCCGGGCGTCCCCCGGTTCGGCGGCGATCGGGGGATCTTCGGCGGCGTGGGCCCGCGGTCTGGGAGCATCGGTGGTGGGGCGAGGCCAAGGGGGACACGTGCTCAAGAAGACGGGCAACGACGACACGGCGGCCGTGGTCGGCTTCGGGGTGGCCGCGGCACGCGCCGGCGACGTCGCGGCGGCGGAGGTCTGGTACCGCGCCGCCGCCGATCGCGGAGACGTCGACGGCATGAACCTGCTGGCGCTGATCTGCGAGGAACGCGGCGCGTCCGCCGAAGCCTCGCGCTGGTACGCCCGCGCCGCCGAGCTGGGCGACACGACCGCGATGCACGGCCTGGCCCGGCTCGCCCGGCAGGACGACCGGCTCGACGCCGCCGAGCGCTGGTACCGGGACGCCGCCGACCGCGGTGACCAGGAGGCGATGACCGCGCTGGCCGACCTGCTCTCGGCGACGGGCCGCTCCGGCGACGACGACGCGTGGTACCGCCGGGCCGCCGAGTCGGGCGACCCGCGGGCGCTCGCGGTGATCAGCACCCGGCTGCGGGCCAGGGGTGAGACCGACGAGGCGGAGCGGTGGTTGCGCCGGGCCGTGGAGGCGACCGGCGAGCCGTTCTTCCTGGTGGAGCTCGGCGAGCTGCTGGCCGGGCGCGGAGACCTGGACGGCGCGGAGACCTCGCACCGCCGTGCCGCCGAGGCCGGTGACGTCGGCGCGATGGCCCACCTCGGGTCGGTGCTGGTGGCCAGGGGCCGGGTGGAGGAGGCCGAGGGGTGGTACCGGAAAGCGGTCGCCGCCGGTCGTGCGTCCGCCATGGCGGACCTCGCTCTGCTGCTCGTGCACCGGGGCGAGACGGCCGAGGCCGAACGGCTGCTGGACCGGGCGTCCGGCGCGGGCGAGGTGGACCACGACCTGTGGGACGCGCTGCCCCCGCTGGAGCCCTCGGTGCTCGACCGGCGGGAACGGGAGGCCGCGCCGCGGGTGCTCGTCGTGCTCGGCGTCCTGGCCCGGCGGCGTGACGACCTCGACGGCGCCGAGCGCTGCTTCCGCCGTGCGGCGGACGCGGGCGACGCCCAGGCCATGTACGAGCTGGGGATGCTGCTGACGCGGTGGGGCACGGCGAGCGCCCGTGCCGCGATGCGCCGTCCGGGCCGCCGGGTCGGGTCGTCGTCGGACGAGGCGGAGACCTGGTTCCGCCGCGCCGCCGAGGGCGGCCACCCGGACGCCATGTTCAGCCTCTCCGCCCTGCACAAGGGGAGCGCGGAGGGCGAGCTGTGGTGGAACCGCGCCGTCGAGGCCCGGCGGGCCGACGCGATGAAGGCTTTGGAGGCGCAGACCCCGAGCTGACCGCGCGCCGCAGCACGAGCCTGACCACGCGCCACAGCCCGGACCGACCACGCGTCGCGGGTGCGGACCGCCCACCCAGCCTGGGTCTGACCGCGCGCCCAGCCCGGGCCTGATCGCCCACCCAGCCTGGGTCTGATCGCGCGCCCAGCCTGGGCCTGACCGCGCG
Source organism: Actinosynnema sp. NPDC037264 (assembly GCF_055603705.1). Classification (NCBI taxonomy): domain Bacteria; kingdom Bacillati; phylum Actinomycetota; class Actinomycetes; order Pseudonocardiales; family Pseudonocardiaceae; genus Actinosynnema; species Actinosynnema sp. NPDC037264. The sequence continues at coordinate 140,599 of NZ_JBVJVK010000011.1, forward strand.
CCCAGCCTGGGCCTGACCGCGCGCCTCGGGCGCCGACCACGTGCCGGCGAGGGCAACGACATTGCCCGGGCACTGCCCGTCGGGGCCTGTCCGGCCCCCGCGCGGCCGATGAGCATGTGAACCGTCGCACTCGCCCGCGAGGATGGGGACGGTCATGCACGTGCACGACAAAGCCGAACGGGACGCCCACCCGGCGCGGACACCGCGGCGCGCCGAGGAGTCGGGGGCAACGGCCCGGGCGATCGAGTCGGGCGCCCGGCGCCCGGGACCACCCTCACCGGCCGCGGTGCCGGCACTGCAACGCGCCATCGGCAACGCCGCGGTGGCCAGGATGATGTCCGGCACGCGCGACGACGGCGACCCGGCCGACGCCCACCAGCACCCCGTCCAGCGGTCGGCCGTGCACGAGGTGCTGAGCTCGCCGGGGCGCCCGCTCGACGAGTCGACCCGGACCGAGATGGAGGCGAGGCTGGGCGCGGACTTCTCCGACGTCCGCGTGCACGCCGGCTCGGAGTCGCGGCGGTCCGCGGCCGAGATCGGCGCGCGCGCCTACACCTCGGGCAGCCACGTGGTGATCGGCGAGGGCGGCGGGGACAAGCACACCCTCGCCCACGAGTTGACCCACGTCATCCAGCAGCGCCGGGGAGCGGTGGCGGGCACCGACAACGGCGCGGGGCTGAGCCTGTCCGACCCCGGCGACCGGTTCGAGCGCGAGGCCGAGGCCACCGCCCACGCCGTCCTGCGCGGGCCGGTCCCGGGCACGTCGGCCGCCGGGCCGGCGGAGGCGGAGGCCGTCGACCACGCACCGCACCTCCAGGCGCCCGTGCAGCGGGCCCCGGCGACCGACCAGGCGGAGGAGGAGGTGGCGCAGGACCCGGTCTTCACCTTCGCCGAGGACAGCGACCTGCCCCCGAACCCCACGATGTGGAGCGACGGGATGCCTCCGTTCATGAACTTCTGGATCGGCGGGGAACGCCCGGACTTCGAGATCAAGGTCGAGCAGTTCTGCGCGTACATGTCCGTCCACTGGCTGCTGAACGGCCAGGGCACCGGCGGCCTGCGGTTCACGGACTTCGCCGCCGGTACCCGCCTGCACGCGGCCCGGACGTTGCGGGAGTGGTGGGCGAGCGGGGGCCGGGAGGGCCAGAAGCAGTACGCCGCCGAGCGGATGGGCGGCCACGAGGTGAGCCTCGCCAGCCTCGACAACGACGCCCGCAAGGGCACCCTGCCCGTGGGCAGCACGATCTGGTTCGGCAACGACGACCACGCCGAAGCCGCCGTGAAGACCGGGAAGGACAGCTACCTGATGTACGACCCGAACTCCGGGCTGACGACCAAGCGGAACAGCACGGCGTTCCGCTCCTACATCGCGAGCAAGAACGTCTTCGTGGTCAAGCCCGGGCCGGGCGCGGATCCCGAGTCCTGCATGTGCTGCGCCGTCATGTGACGGAACGGGTTCAGGGCACCGGCCAGGTGTGGACCGGTTCGTTGGTGTGCATCAGGTCCCGGTACGAGCGCAGCATCCGGCGCAGCGCCTCGGGCCGGTCCAGCGCCGTGTGGTCGTACTGCCGGTGGAACGCGCGCGCCTGCCAGGTGGCCCCGTTCACGCCGGTCAGGCACCGCTGCTCGATCACGCCCAGCAGCCGGTCGCGCTCGGCCGGGTCCACCTTCATCCGCACCAGGCCCTCGTGCGCCATCGGCAGCAGGCGGCGCAGCACCAGCTCCACCACCGGCACCGTGCCCAGCCCCGGCCAGTACACCTGCGCGTCGATCCCCGACCGGGCGCCCGAGGTGAAGTTCTCCTCCGCCGCGCTGAACGACATCTGCGACCACAGCGGCCGCTCCTCCTCGGCCAGCACGCGCACCAGGCCGTAGTAGAACGCGCCGTTCGCCAGCATGTCGACCACGGTCGGCCCGGACGGCAGCGTGCGGTTCTCCACGCGCAGGTGCGGCTGGTCGCGCACCACGTCGTACACGGGCCGGTTCCAGCGGTAGATCGTGCCGTTGTGCAGCCGCAGCTCCGCCAGCGACGGCGTGTCGCCGCGCTCCAGCACCTGCAACGGGTCCTCCTCGTCGCAGATGGGCAGCAACGCCGGGAAGTACCGCACGTTCTCCTCGAACAGGTCGAAGATCGACGTGATCCACCGCTCCCCGAACCACACCCGCGGCCGGACGCCCTGTTCCTTCAGCTCGTCGCTGCGCGTGTCCGTGGCCTGCTGGAACAACGCGATCCGCGTCTCCCGCCACAGCTCCTTGCCCAGCAGGAACGGCGAGTTGGCCCCGATCGCGACCTGCACGCCCGCGATGGCCTGCGCCGCGTTCCAGTACGCCGCGAAGTCCTCCGGCGACACCTGCAGGTGGAACTGCGTGCTGGTGCACGCGGCCTCGGGCACGATCGAGTCCGCGGTGAGCTGCAGCCGCTCGATCCCGCTGATCCCGATCTGGAGGTCCTCGCCCCGCGCGGCCAGCACCTGCTCGTTGAGCAGCGTGTACCGGGGGTTGCCCGACAGCGCGTCCACGGCCAGGTGCTTCGGCTGCAACGTCGGCAGGATCCCGATCATCACCATGTGCGCGTCCACGCCGCGCGCCTTGTGCTCGGCCTCGTTCAACGACGCCCGCACGACGTCCTCGAACGCCGTGATCCCGCCGCCGGTCAGCAGCCGGGGCGCGACGTTGATCTCCAGGTTCCACTGGCCGAGCTCGGTGACGAAGTCCGGGTCGGCGATGGCCTCCAGCGCCTCGGCGTTGCGCATCGCCGGGTCGCCCGCGTCGTCGACCAGGTTGAGCTCGATCTCCAACCCGGTCGTCGGCCGGTCGAACTCGAACCGGGACTCGCCGAGCATCCGGGCGAACACGTCCAGGCAGCGACGCACCTTCGTGCGGTACCGCGTCCGGTCGTCTCGGGTGAACTGCTGTCGCCCGACCTCGTCGCCCATACCGCCGCCTTCCCAAGCCCGATCAGCGCGCGGGTACCGCGATCGCGGTCACCACAAACCCCTCCCGCGCCAGCCAGCGACCGGTGAACCCGTCCAGCGCCACGCCGTCCACCACGGGCGGCTCGACGAGGATCCGCGCGGTGAAGGTGCCGTCGTCCGGGTTGAGGGTCACCTCCGCATCCTCGAACCCCAGCCACGTCCGCGCCAGCGGGAACCACGCCTTGTAGACGGTCTCCTTCGCGCTGAACAGCAGCCGGTCCCACGCCACCTTGTCGCCCGACGCCCGCAGCTCACCCATCCGGGCCAGCTCGGCGGGCACCGCGATGGCCTCCAGCACGCCGTCCGGGGTCGGCTCGTTCGGCTCGGCGTCGATCCCGATCGTCCACAGCTCGGACGACCGGCCGACGGCCGCCGCCCGGTAGCCCTTGCAGTGCGTGATGCTGCCGACCACGCCCTCCGGCCACGTCGGCTCGCGCTTCGGCCCCGGCAGCAGCGGCACGGGCGGGAACCCGAGGGCGGCCAACGCCGTGCGCGCGCAGTGCCGGCCCGTGGTGAACTCCTTGCGCCTCTTCTCCACCGCCCGGGCGACGTGCTCCTCCTCTTCGGGGAACAGCACCACCCCGTCGGGGTCGTCGAACGCGTCGAACGCCGACACCGGCGGCGGCAGCAGGTCCGTGATCACCGTGCGTCCCCCTCGCGCAGCACGTCCAGCAGCGGGGCGGCGGTCCAGCCGCGCGGCTGCCACTCCCGCGGGTAACCGAGCGACACCTCGTCGAAGCGGACGCCGTCCTTGCGGATCGTGCGCGGGATGTGCAGGTGCCCGTAGACCATCACCGCCGCGCGGAACCGCAGGTGCCAGTCCGCGGTCCGCTCGGAGCCGCACCACAGGGCGAATTCGGGGTACCGCAGCACGAACGTGGGATCGCGCACGAGGGGCCAGTGGTTGATCAGCACGGTGCGCAACGAGCTGTCCACGGCCCGCAACCGCCGCTCGCTCTCCGCGATCCGCGCCGCGCACCACGCCTCACGGCTCGGGTACGGGTCCGGGTGCAGGAAGTACTCGTCGGTGCAGATCACCCCGGCCTCCTGCGCCGCGGCCAGCGCGGACGCCTTGTCCGTCGTGCCCGCCGGGCGGAAGGTGTAGTCGTAGAGCGTGAACAGCGGCGCCACCGCCACCGGCCCGCCGGAGCCCTCGAACACCGCGAACTCGTCGTCGGGCGTGAGCACGTCGATGCTGCGGCACAGCTCGACCAGCTGCTTGTAGCGCACCTCGCCGCGGGCCTGCGCCGGGTCGTCCTTCGTGGTCCACAGCTCGTGGTTGCCCGGCGACCAGACCACCTTGGCGAACCGGCCGCGCAGCACGCCCAGCGCCCACTCGACGTCGTCGAACTTCTCCGCCACGTCGCCCGCCACGATCAGCCAGTCGTCGGGCGAGTGGGGCTGGATCGCGTCCACGAACGCGCGGTTCTGCTGGTACGTCACGTGCAGGTCGCTGGTGGCGAGGAGTCGCGGCGCAGTGCTCACACCTTCGAGCGTATCCGTGCACAGCCGGTATCGGGGAGTGACCGCTCATCCGCTCGTCGCTCCTGTGTAGCCGTTCGGCGGAGTGCTGGTGGCCGCGTGACGCTGGACCACTCCCGTTCGTCGCGCGTTCCCTTACCAGGGAGCGCCGGTGTTCCTAGCGTGATGGGCATCACGACGTCCTGGGCGGAGGACCTGATGACCAACTACGTACGACCAGCGCAGCCGTTCGGTCGAACGGTGGGCGCGGAGATCGCCCGCCAGGTGCAACAGCACGCGCACCCCGCGGTCGCCCCCAGGCGCACGGACGACGCCGCCCTGGCCATGTTGCTGCGCGCCCGCCAGCGCGGTGACGCCCAGCGGCAGGAGCCGTGGGTGCGCCGGGCGCCGGAGGCGCCACCCCGACCGCCGCACGCCGACGTGATCGAGCAGCTGGCCGTGCGCCTGGTGCCGCCGTCGCTGTGGGCCGTGGTGGAGCCGCTGCTGCCGCCGGCCAAGGTGCGCCGCCAGGGCGGTGGCCGCGGCCGGGTGTCGGATCGGGCCATCTTCACCGCGATCGTGTTCGTCCTGACCAGCGGTTGCGCGTGGCGGCACCTGCCGCCGACGTTCGGCGTGACCGTGCCGACCGTGCACCGCCGGTTCCAGGAGTGGAGCGAGGCCGGGCTGTGGCTGCGGCTGCGCCGGGTGGCGGTGGAGGGCGCGGCGGGCGACACCGAGTGGCTGCGGCTGGTGCTGGAAGCGGCGGAACGACGCGGCGCGCGCGCAGCGGGCTGAACGGCACGGGGAACGACGGTGGCAACGCGGGCGTCCCAACTGTGAACCGGGACGTCCGCCAGACCGTTCGTCCCAATGGAGGTGTTCGTCATGAAGGAGCTGTCCAGACGTGAGCTCGCGCTGCTGCGGGCGACGGTCGCGAACCGGGTCGACCTGACCCGCAGCGCCGAGCCCGACGTGCGGGTGGACGGTCTGCCGTTCTGCGATCCGACCGCGGCGCGCGCCCTGGTGCACGCCGGTCTGATCGCACCGGCGAGCGCGGTCGCGCCGGGTGACCGCGCGCCCGCCCGCCTCACCGCCGCCGGCGCGGCGGCCCTGGGACTGGCGGTCCTCGCGGCCTGACTCCTCGGCCGGTTGACTGGGGGCGTGACTCCTGTCCACGTGACCGTCGTCGAAGGCCCCGCGGACGTGCCACCGGCCGTGTTCCTGCACGGGGTGCTCAGCTGGGGGAGCGACGACGACTACGGCTTCGGCCACCAGCGCCCGCTCGCCGAACGCCGGCGGCTGCTCCTGGTGGACCGCCGCGGCTTCGGCGCGAGCCCCGACCTCGACGGGCCGCACCGCAGCGACTACGAGGTGGACGCCGAGGACGCCGTCGCCCTGCTGGACGGCGGGGCCCACCTGGTCGGCCACTCCTACGGCGCGGTCGCCGCGATGCTCGCCGCCGTGGCCGAGCCGGGGCTGGTGCGCTCGTTGTGCCTGGTCCAGCCGGGTGCGCTGCGGCCGGCGGAGGACCACCCGGCGGTCGCCGAGGCGCTGGCCCGCGCCCGTGCCGCGGTCGGCGGGCTCCCGCCGGACCTGACGCCCGAGGACTACCTGAGGCTGTCCACCGAGGCGGTCGGCATGCCCGCGCCCGAGCCGACGCCCGCCCGGCTGCGCGCCGCCCGCACGACGATGGCCGAACGCCCGTGCTGGGACGCCGACGTGCCGCTGGAGCCGTTGGCCGGGGCGCCGTGGCCCGCGCTCGTGATCCGGGGCGACTGGTCGGGCGCGCCCGAGGAGTACCGCAGGCTCGCGGGCGTCCCGCTCCAGGCCGCCGCCGAGGTGATCGCCGAGCGGATCGGCGCGGACCTGCTCACCGTGCCCGGCTTCTACCCGCACGTCCAGCAGCCGGCCGCGGTCAACGCCGCGCTCGCCGAGCTGTGGGACCGGGCCGACAACGGCTAGCCGGCCTCGTCGTACCGCCGCCGGGCGTCCAGCACGTCCGGGACCCGGTCGCCGACCCACTCCAGCACCGCGCCCAGCCGGGCGGCGAACTGGCTGCCCAGCGGGGTGAGCGCGTAGGTCACCCGGGGCGGGGTCGTCGGTTCCACCTCGCGGGTCAGCAGGCCGTCGCGGACCAGTTCGCGCAGGTTCTGCGAGAGCACCTTCTCGCTGATGCCGCCGACCCGGTCGCGCAGCCGGTGGAAGCGCTGCGGGCCGGGGCGCAACGCGGTCATCAGCACGATCCCCCACCGGCTGGTGGCGTGGCGGAACAGCACGTGCCCCGGGCAGTCGGGGTGAAACCCGTCACCCGGCGACGCGCCCGCGCCCTGCCCTTCCTGGACTCCTACCCCCACACCCGGAGCTTACCCACGGGTCAGCCCTTACCGGGTCGATCGCCGCGCGCCTACGGTCGCCGCCGACGAGAGGGAGGGATCCGGTGGTGGGGAACAAGGTCCTGGTGACCGGTGCGACGGGGAACGTGGGCGCGCAGGTGGTCGGACTGCTGTCGGCGGCCGGTGTCGCGCCGAGGGCGCTGAGCCGGCGGTCGGACGCGGGGCTGCCGGCCGGGGTCGAGGTCGTGCGGGGTCACCACTTCGACCCGGCGACGCTGGAGGCGGCGCTGGTCGGCGTCGACCGGGTGTTCCTGGTGTGGCCCGCGTTCACGGCCGGCGCCGCCGAGGCGGTGGCGGAGCTGATCGGCGCGCGACGGGTGGTCCTGCTGTCCTCCGGCGCGGTGGTGGACGGCGTGGCGGAGCAGCCTCACCCGATCGGGCGGTTCCACGCCGAGGTCGAACGGGCGCTGGCGCGGGCCGGGGCGGAGTGGACGTTCCTGCGCCCGCACGGCTTCGCCACCAACACCCGCGCCTGGGCGCCGGAGATCCGCGCCGGCGACGTGGTGCGCGGCGCGTACGGGAGGGCGGCGTCGACGTTGATCCACGAGGCCGACATCGCGGCGGTGGCGGTGCGGGCGTTGACCACGACCGGGCACGCCGGTGCGCGCTACGAGCTGACCGGGCCCGAGGTGCTGACCAAGGTCGAGCAGGTGCGCGTGATCGGCGAGGCCCTCGGCCGGCCGCTGCGGTGGGAGGAGCTGTCCCGCGCGGAGGAGCGGGAGCGGTCGCTGTCGTGGCTGCCCGAGTCCGTGGTGGACGCGGTGCTCGACGGCCAGGCCGAGCTGGTCCACCGGCCGTCGGCGCCGACGGCCGCGGTCGAGGAGGTGACCGGGACGCCCGCCCGCCCGTTCCGCGAGTGGGTGGCCGACCACGTGCACGAGTTCCGCTGACCGCGGCTCAGCCGGACAGCTTCGCCAGCCTGGCCGCCAGGTCGGCCAGCACGCGTTCGCCGTCGTGCGGCGGCAGCTCGCTCAGCGTCGACTTCGCGGGCACGCCCTGGAACCGGCTCAGCGCGGGCGTCTCGTGGAACAGGCTCGGGCCGACCAGGACCGGGATGATCCGGCAGCCACCCTCCTCGGCGGCGGCCAGCAGGCGGGGCAGCTCCTCGGAGTTGATGTAGTCCGAGGCCAGCGAGTCGGCGCTGACCAGCACCAACGCCGCCTTGGCGCGGGCCAGGGCGGCGGTGATCTCCCGGTGCCACTGGTCGCCGAGCTCGATCCGGCGGTCCGACCAGACGTCCAGGGGCAGCGGCTTGAGGTGCACCTGGAGCCGGGTCAACCAGTGGGCGTCCTGGTGGCTGTAGCAGACGAACACCTGGTCACGCGGCACCGGCAAGCGCTTGCCCGCCAGTTCGACCAGGTCGTCGCGGCGCAGTTGGCCGAGGTAGAACCGGAACTGCGGGTCGTCCGCGACCAACCTGCGCCCGCGCGGGTCGTGGAACAGGTGGTCGCCGCGCAGGCCCTCGAACAGCTCCGCGCGCTGCCCGTCCAGCTTGAGGACCCCGTCCGGCGTGCGGGCCAGCTCCAGCAGCAGGTCGACGCAGACGGCCTCGTCCGGGCGGTCGCGGGTGACGAAGTCGACCACCACGTCGTGGTACTTGAGCTTCAGCCGCTCGGTGACCTTGGCGCGGGCGTGGGCGAGATCGGTGCGCACCGCCTTGCGGCCGGGCTCGGTCTGCTCGACGCCCGCCGTGACCGCGATCTGCCAGCACAGCATCTGCGCGGTGAGCAGGCTGCCCGCCGACGCGCGGGAGATCTCGGCCTTGCGGTCGAACGCGATGTTCAGCGCGTGCTCGCCCTGCTCGATCATCCTGACGATCAGGCCCTCGACGGCCGCGCCGAGCCGGAAGACCCGGATGCGGGTGGCGACGTCCGTGCCGACGGAGACCAGGTGGCGTGCCGTGCCGGGGATGCCCAGCAGCACCAGCCGCCGGCCGGAGGACCCGTTGTCCGCCAACAACTTCAGGTAGTCGGCCAGCTTGTTCTGCAGGTCGGCGGGCAACCGCTGGAAGTCGTCCACCGCCACCAGCCCGGTGTGCTCCTCGGGCAACGCGGTGATGGCGGGCAGGTCGGCGGGGTTGCGGGCGCTCAGCACCGTGACCTCGCCGAGCCGTTCGCGGTCGCGGGCGACCGCGTTGCGCAGCATCGTCGTCTTGCCGATGCCGGACGGCCCTTCGAGCACGATGCCCAAGCCCGGCTGGCGCAGCGACATCCGGAACTCGGCGAAGTCGTCCGGCTCCACGAAGGTCACCGTCGGCACGCCGGCCACGGTGAACACGTCACCGAGGCTGCGGGGTTCCGCCACGGTCTTGGCGTCCACCGGTATCGGCGGCTCGCCGCGCACCTGCCGTGCGGCGAACCGCACCCCTTCGACCACGCTCAGCAGCGCCTCGTCGCGGCTGTTCCACTTGACCATCGGCCGACCACCCGTGGGCAACGGGGCCAGCGACCCGAAGGGCTGCTTTTCCCATGACGTCGGCCGGAACACCACCGGGAGCACCACGGCGGCCTTGGCTCGGTGCCGGTCGAGCACGACGCGCAATTCCCGACTGCTGCCGTACCCGGTTCCGAGCAGGTCCCTGCTGACCAGCAATAGCACCAGGTCGGCGTCGCGCACATACGGAGCTACTGACGTTTCGAGAGCAGCGTTCCCAAGGTCGACGTACCGCGCGCTGATTCGAGCCAGCGTCCCCTCCGCTTGCAGGCCCATCAGCGATTGCGCGAGCTCCATGGCGAAGGATTCATCCGGCTCTGCGTACACCAAGGCCAACTTGAGAGCGCGCGGCTCGTCGCGGACCACCGGCACGGTCGTCGGGCCGGGATCGCCGGGATACCCGGGTCCTTCCACACCGCCGCCCGCGATGCCGAGCGTGCGGAACAACGAGTCGCGAGCCGCCTCCGAGCCGAGACCCACCAGGTCGCAAGTGCGCTGGAACAGCTTCGTCGCGGTCCTCGCCGCGACCTGGACCGCGACGACCTCGCCCGGCAGCTCCCGCGCGGCGGAGATCTCCTGCGCGGACAGGTTCTGCGACACGACGACCACTGTGCGGTCGACGCGGTCGAGCTCCGGCGTGGAGCCGAGGCGTGACGGCCGCAGGGCTCGCGCGTCCAGCACGGCGGAGTATCCGGCCTGGCGGAGCTGGAAGGCGATCCACTCGGCCCACTCCGCGTCGGCCGGGGTGTACACCACCGCGAAGTCCGCCCGCTCCTCCCGCACCGCCCGGGGCTCACCGGTCCGGACCCAGGCGATCGCGCTGGTCTCCTTCACCTCGATCCGGACCCGCTCGTACGCGCCGGCCTCGTCGGTGTGCCTGACGACCTCGTCGAAGAACAGGTCGGAGGCGATGACGCTCACCCCGTGGGCGGTGGCGGCCGCCCGGAACGCTGCGGAGTCGAAGAGTCGGAAGGCCAGGACCACCCCTGGGCCGCTCGGAGCGCCCTCGCCCCGGAGGACTTCGCCCGCGTGCACCGCCACGTGCAGCCCCAGCCGGTCGTCCTCGGACCGGTTGGCGTTGTACCGGTCGAGTCGCCGTGCGAGTTCGCCGAACCACCGCTCGGCGATGGCGGCCTTCGGCACGTCAGCGGGAAAGAGGATCAGATCCCCGTCGCCCCCGGCCTCGCGGTACGCGGTTTCCAAGGTCAGTCCCGCCCGGCGGAATGAACTCTCGATCAGGTCCGACAACGCTTCGTGGCGGTGTTGCTGCACCGCTGCGGTGCGTCCGCGCCAGGCCCCGGCGTCGATGCCGAGGACCACGATGGTGCGGTGCAGAGGGTAGTTGTCCGGGCCTGTCATCCGCACCACCCCGTCGTCGCTAGGCGTGCACGCCCGCCTGGTACTTCGGCACCCGCACGCTGATCTTCGTGCCGAGCCCCTGCGCCGTTTCCACGACCAGACCGTAGTCGTCGCCGTAGCACCGACGCAGTCGCTCGTCGATGTTCCCCAGCCCTATCCCGGCCGTCTCGCCGACCTGGCCCGCCAACGTCCGGCGCAGCGCGTCGGGGTCCATGCCGATGCCGTCGTCCTCGATGGTGATGTGCGCTTCGGCGCCCGCGTCCGCCGCCAGGATCGAGATGTGCCCCGGCCCGACCTTGCCCTCCATCCCGTGCCGCACCGCGTTCTCCACCAGCGGTTGCAGGCACAGGAACGGCACGGTCACCGGCAGGACCTCCGGCGCGATCTGCAACGTCACCTTGAGCCGCTCGCCGAACCGGGCCCGTTCCAGCGCCAGGTACTGGTCGATCGACTTCAGCTCCTCCGACAACGTGGTGAAGTCGCCCGCCCGGCGGAACGAGTAGCGGGTGAAGTCGGCGAAGTCCAGCAACAGCGTGCGAGCGCGCTCGGGGTCCGTGCGCACGTACGACGCGATGGCGGACAACGAGTTGTAGATGAAGTGCGGCGAGATCTGCGCCCGCAGCGCCCGCACCTCCGCCTCGACCAACCGGGTCCGCGACCGGTCCAGCTCGGCCAGTTCCAGCTGGCCCGACGCCCACCTGGCCACCTCGTTGGTCGCCCGCACGAGCCCGGCCGACGCCTCCCGGCTGTACGCCGCCAGCACGCCGACCACCCGTCCCTCCACGGTCAGCGGCGCGAGCACGGCGGTGTGCACGGGGCAGTCGGGCGCGGAGCACGTGATGTCGAACGCCCTGGTGCGGCCGGTGTCGAACACGTCGGCGGCCAGGCCCATGGCCTCGGCCGCGTGGTGCTCGCCGTCGCCCTCCCACGCCACGACCTCGGTCTCGTCGGTCAACGCGAGCGCGGGCGTGCCGAGCAGCGTCCGCAGGTGCTTGGCCGACTTCTTCGCCGCCTCCGGCACCAGCCCGGCGCGCAGCGGGGGAGCGGCGGACCACGCGGTGTGCAGCGTCTCGAACGTGATCCGCTGCTCGTGGGTCAGGAAGTCGTTGCGGGTCCGGGACGTCCACCACAGCGTGATCACCACGGCGAGGCCGACGAGCAGGATCGCGCCCGCCGTCCACAACGCGGTCACAACCGGTCCTGGCTGCGCAGGCCCAGGTTCTCCGGCGCGTGCAAGCGCACCATGACGTGGTTCACCCCCGGAGGCACCTTGCGCGGCGTCAGCAGCGACACCGCGTACATCACGACGAAGCCCAGCGGCACGGTCCACGCGGCGGGCCGGGCCAGGAACACGTGGTACCACGCGCCGCCGCCCCGCGTGCTGATCGTGACCAGACCGGCCACCAGCGCGGGCAGGCCGCCCGCCACCATCCCGGCGACCGCGCCGACCGTGCTGATGCGCGTGCTCCAGATGCCCAGCACGAGCAGCGGGCACAGCGACGACGCCGCCACCGCGAACGCCAGGCCGACCATGTCCGCCACCGGCACCTTGCCCACCAGCCACGTCATGCCCAACGGCACCAGCACGGCCAGCACCGTCGACATGCGGAACCCGCGCACGCCGCGCAGCCGCAGCACGTCCCGGCTCAGCACGCCGGCCAGCGACACCATCAGGCCGGACGACGTGGACAGGAACGCGGCGAACGCCCCGCCGGCCACCAGCGCGCCCAGCAGCTGCCCGCCGAGCCCGTCGATCATCCGGCTCGGCAGCACCAGCACCACCGCGTCCGTGTCGCCGGTCATCAGCAGCTCGGGCGTGTACAGCCGGCCGAGCGCGCCGTAGATCGGAGGCATCAGGTAGAACACGCCCAGCAGGCCCAGCACGATCAACGTGGTGCGCCGCGCCGCCCGGCCGTTCGGGTTGGTGTAGAAGCGCACGATCACGTGCGGCAGGCCCATCGTGCCCAGGAACGTGGCGATGATCAGCGAGTACACCGCGTACAGCGGGAACCGCTCGCCGCCGCGCATCGGCAGCGCCCACACGTCGTTGGTGTTCGACGGGATCGACCGCACGTGCGGCACGGCCGCGCCCTCGGGGAACGTGAGCCGCGTCCCGGCGGACACCACGTGCCGCCCCACGGTCAGCTGCCCGCCGCCGTCGACCCGCTCGCCGTCGACCCGGCCGACGCCGTTGAAGGGCGTGGCGCGGGAGGCGTCGAAGGTCGTGTCGGAGTCGAACGTGACCGTGGTCTGCTTCGGGAACTCGGGGAACTGCGGCCCGGTCAGGTCACGCGCGCCGTGCGCGTGCCAGGCCATCACCAGGAACACCACCGGCACCGCGATCGCGGTCAGCTTGAGCCAGTACTGGAACGCCTGCACGAACGTGATGCTGCGCATCCCGCCGGAGATCACGTTCGTGGTGACGACCACCGCGACCACCAGCGCGCCCACCCAGTCCGGCGCGCCCGTCACCGTGTGCAGGGTCAGCCCGGCGCCCTGCAGCTGCGGCAGCAGGTACAGCCACCCGATGCCCAGCGCGAACACGCTCGCCACCGCGCGCACGGCCGGCGAGGCGAACCGGGCCTCGGCGAAGTCCGGCAGCGTGTACGCGCCGCTGCGGCGCAGGGGAGCGGCGACCAGCGCGAGCAGCACCAGGTAGCCCGCCGTGTAGCCGACCGGGAACCACAGCATGTCCGGCCCGTGCGCGAAGATCAGCCCGGCGATGCCGACGAACGACGCCGCGGACAGGTACTCGCCGCCGATGGCGGAGGCGTTCCACCACGGCGAGACGGTGCGCGAGGCGACGAAGAAGTCCGACGTCGTGCGCGAGATCCGCAGCCCGTACGTGCCGACCAGCATCGTGCCGACCGCGACCACCAGCACCGCGACGATGCCGTACCCGCTGCTCACCGCAGCCCCCGGAGGAAGCCGTGGTCCCTGGCCGCCGGAGATCCGAGCACGCGGCGGGCGGGTCGGCGATCAACCCACCTGATCACCGGGCGGCGTCCGCTAGGCTGATCTTCGTGCGAACGGCGTGCCGCGTCAGGGTCCATCCGGACGCCGATCAGGCCGCGGTGCTCAACCGCACGTTCGGCTGCGTGCGCCTGGTGTGGAACAAGACCCTCGCCGAACGTCGGTGGCGTTACCACGCCGAGGGCAGGCGGACGTCGTACAAGGAGACCGACGCCGCGCTGACGGGCTGGAAGCGCACGGAGGAGTTGGCGTTCCTGTCCGAGGTGTCCTCGGTGCCGCTGCAGCAGACACTGCGCCACCAGCACGCGGCGTTCCAGAGCTTCTTCGCCGGCCACGCGAGGTATCCGAGGTTCAAGTCCCGCACCGGCCGTCAGTCCGCCCACTACACCCGCTCTGCGTTCCGGATGCGGGACGGCAAGCTGTGGCTGGCCAAGACCACCGCCCCACTGGAGTTCGTGTGGTCCTTCGCCGAAGTTGACGTCACCACTCTGAACCCCACGACGGTCGTCGTGTCCCGTGAGCCGGACGGCCGCTGGTACGTGACCTTCGCCGTCGAGACCGAAGAACCCGAACCGAAGGCGGCCACCGGGCACGAGATCGGTGTGGACCTCGGGCTCAAGGACTTCCTCGTGACCAGCGACGGCGACCAGGTCGCCAACCCGCGCCTCATGGAACGCCGGGCGCGGAGCCTGGCCCGCCACCAACGACGCCTCGCCCGCTGCCAACCCGGGTCCAACAACCGGCGAAAGGCCAAAGCCAAGGTCGCCCGTGCACACCGGAAGGTTCGTGACACCCGGCGCGACTTCCTGCACCGCACCAGCACGAACCTGGTGCGGTCGGCCGACCTCATCGCGATCGAGGACCTGGCGGTCGGCCACATGGTGCGCAACCGCCGGCTCGCACGAGCGATCTCCGACGCCGGTTGGGGCGAGTTCCGCCGACAGCTCGAGTACAAGGCGGCTCGCGCCGGACGTACCCTCGTGGTGATCGACCGCTGGCACCCGTCCAGCAAGACCTGCTCCTCGTGCGGACACGTGCTCGCCGAGCTGAAGCTCTCGGTCCGGCACCGGACGTGCCCGCACTGCCGCACCCGACACGATCGGGACCTCAACGCGGCGAAGAACATCCTTGCGGCTGGTCGAGCCGTAGCCCGAAGCGACTCGGGCGATGCCTGTGGAGCTGATGTCAGACGGCAAGGGTCCTCCTTCCGCGATCGGCTGTGAACCAGGAAACCGGCACCGCGAGGTGCAGCGCGTAAGCGCTACGCGCCGCGAAGCGCGTCGGACTCCCGTCTTCCGGGACTGGGAGGAAGTCAAGAACGTTCCACCAACTCCGCGAACTCCCGCTCGCTGCGCTCGGCCTGGCGCACGTAGAACCAGCCCGCCAGCACGAACACGGGGAACACCAGCAAGCCCAGCAGCAGCCACGGCAGCGGCAGGCCCAGCAGCCGTTGCGCGCCGACCTGGGGCGCGAACGTGAACACCAGGGGCAGGGCCGCCACGCTCCCGCACACGACCGCGCACAGCAGCAGCCCGAGCCGCCGCTGGGTGCGGATCAGCGACCGCATGTAGACCGCGCCCAGCTCGCTCTGCTCGTCGATCTCCCGTGACGCGGGGTACGGGCGCGGTGCGCGTGGCGCGCGGGTGCGCGGGCTCGTCACCACGACCCGCTGGGTGTGCGGTCGCTGCGGCGAGGTCACGACGGCTGCCGGTTGCGGCGCACCAGCAGCTGCCGGAGGTGCCGGGCGTGCCGCCGGCTGACCGGCAGCACCGCGCCGCCGATGTTGACGCTCAGGTGGCCGTCCTCCAGCCGCAGCTCGTCGATGTGCCCGAGCGAGACGAGGTGGCTGCGGTGGATGCGCACGAACCCCGCCGAGCGCCACCGCTCCTCCAGGCCGTTGAGCGCGGCGCGGACCAGCCCGCTCCCGGTCGCGGTGTGCAGGCGGGCGTAATCGCCGTGCGCCTCCACGTACCGGATGTCGGCCAACCGGATGAACCTGGTGATGCCGCCGAGTTCGACCGGAATGACTTCGTCGCCCACGTCGGGCGTTTTCTCGGCCGGCGCGGCGGCGGCCGGTTCCGGCGTCTTCGAATCGAGCACCTCGTGCACGATCCGGTGCACGGACTCGGCCAGCCGTTCCGCCCGGACGGGCTTGAGCAGGTAATCGAGAGCTTTCAGCTCGAATGCCTCGACGGCCGGTTCCTGGTGCGCGGTGACGAAAACAATGCGCGGCGGTTGGGCGAACCGGGACAGCACGCGGGCCAGGTCGAGCCCGTCGAGGCCGGGCATGCGGATGTCGAGGAACACGGCGTCGACCGGCTGGCCCGCGTCCATGGCGCGGTGCAGCGTCCGCAGCGCCTTGGTCGCGTCCGTGACGCCCTCGACGTGGGCGACGCGCGGGTCGGAGCGCAGCAGGTAGACGAGGTCCTCCAGCGCGGGGGCCTCGTCGTCCACGGCGAGCACCCTCAGTGTTCGCTCGAGCGCCCCACGGCGCTCCGGGCCCTCGCAGAGAGGGCAGGGAAGTCCTGAGGTCATGGAGTTCCAATGCGGTGTGGTCGGCAGCGTCGGCGATTAGACCACCGGACGCCTATCCTCACCCTTCGGGGTGGCCAAGGGCAATGACCGGCGCGCGGCCTGAGCGTCACCCAGAGTCATCTCCAGCTCGAGGAACGCCTCCTCGGCCCGGCGCGCGGCCAGCGACACCGACGCCGCCGCGGCGCTGCCGACCAGCCGCCGGGTCGGCTCGTGCAACCCGCGCACCACGTCGGACCACTCGTTGGCCAGCCGCGCCAACTCCGTCAGGGCGCAGACCAATTCGGCGGAAGTGCGCGGCGCCGGGTCCACGATCCGCGCCAGTCCGACGTGCGGATCGGAATCCATGGCATCCCCCACGAGTGCGCCGAAGTATCGAAACCCGATGCTCTCGTTCACCGACCACGCGGTCAACGACCCGGAGGAGTGGTCTCAATTGGACGAAATCCGCGTTCCGAACCTTCAGGAGCCCGAGTTCGTCACCCAGGTCGGCCGACCGGGGCACCCGAACGGTGAATTCGGGGGTCGCGAACGTTCGACGCGCGGGCGTTGAACGTTCGACTCACGCGGTCAGGTCAGGTCGGACAGGGCGGCGGAGGCCAGGGACTCGAACTCGCCGAAGCCGCTGCGGGAGGCCAGGTCACGGCCCACGCGGGCGTGGCGGAGGGCGTCCGCGCGGCGGCCGTCGGCGGCCAGGGCGTGGACCAGGTTGACGTGCGAGCGGGCCACGCCGTAGCGGTAGTCCGACGACGTGGCCAGTTCCAGCGCCCGCAGGTGCGCCGCGACGGCACGGGCCGGTTTGCCCAGGTGCCGCAGGACCAGGCCGAGGGCGTTGTGCACCTCCGACTCGATCCGCCTGCTCCCGCCCAGCTCCTGCACCAGCGCCAACGCCCGCTGGGCCGTCCGCATCGCCTCCGCGTGCTCCCCGGCCAGGCACAGCGCCGCCGCGAGGTGGGCCATCGACTCCGCCCGCGGGTGCCGCGCACCACTGCGGTACCACGCCTCCAACGCGTAGCGCTGCAGCTCGGCCGCCCGCGCGTAGTCCCCGGACGCCGTGCTGCACCGCCCGAGCAGCGCCGCGCACGCCGCCTCGATGTTCACCCCGTCGGCCGCCCGCGCCAGCTCCAGCCCTTCGGACAGGAACGACTGCGCCGTCGCCAGGTCGCCGCGCATCAACCACACCGCGCCGAGGCCGGTCAGCGCCGAGATCCCCACGTGCGGCAGCGCGCCCTCGACCTCGCCCAGCTCCGCCATCCGCTCGAACGACGCGAGCGCGGCGGGCAGCTCGCCGAGCTCCAGGTGCACGATCCCGTCCAACCCGACGTGCAGCCACTCCGCCCGCGCGGTCGGCCGCACGGACCGCAGGTACCGCTGCGCGACCCGCAGGTTGCCCAGGTTCCGGTGCTCGGTCGCCAGCCACACCGTCATCAACGTCTCGGCGTCGCGGTCACCGGCCGACCGCGCCGCGCCCAGCGCCGCGCCGACGGCGTTGAGGAACTCCACGTGGTGCCCGTGCGAGCCGAGGTACCCGCTCACCGAGTTGATCAGCTGCCACGCCATCGGCAACGGCCCGTGCGCGGCGCAGTGCTCGGTCGCCGCCAGCACGCTGGCCCGTTCCGCGGCCAGCCACCCCCTGGCCGCGTCCGGGCTCATCCGGGGCGGCCCGGAGGAGCCCAGCTCCGGGTACAGCACGTTGCCGACCTCGATCGCCGTGCGCAGGTACCAGTCGAACAGCCGCAGCCGCGCCGCCGCCATGTCCTCGCCCGACGCCTCGGCGCGGTCGGCCGCGTAGTCGTGCAGCAGGTCGTGCAGCGCGAACCGGTCGGGCCCGACCCGTTGCAGGAGGTGCGCCGACGCCAGGTCCTCCAGCAGCCCGCGCGCCACGTCCTCCGGCGCGTCCAGCAACGCCGCCGCGCCGATCACGCAGAAGTCCGGCCCCGGCAGCAGCCCGGCCAACCGGAACAGCCGCGCCGCGTCCGGGCGCAGCGCCGCGTACGACAGGTCGAACGCCCGCCGCACCGCCGCCGTGTCGTCGTTGTCCACCGCCAGCGCGGCCAGCCGGTCGCCACCGCGCAGCTCCTCCACGTACGACGCCACGTCCACGTGCGAGGAGCCGACCAGGTTCCCCAGCGCGATCCGCAGCGCCAGCGGCAGGTACCCGCACAGCCGGGCCAGCTCGCCGAGCGCGTCGAAGTGCGTCACGGCCGCGTCCGAGCCCAGCGACCGGGCCAGCAGCTTCCACGCCTCGTCGCCCCGCAGCACGTCCAGCCGCACGGTCGTGGCGCGCAGCCGCAGCTCGTTGCGGCTGGTGATCAGCACCGAGGAGCCGGGGTCGGCGGGCAGCAGCGGCCGCACCTGGTCGACCGACGCGGCGTTGTCCAGCGTGATCAGCACCCGTCGGCCGCGCAGCCGGGCCCGGTAGCCGGCGACCAGCTCCTCCTCGTCCACCGGGATGTGGTCGGCCCGCACGCCCATCGCCCGCAGGAACCGGGCCAGCACCGCGGACGTCGACAGCGGCGGCGACGTGGAGTGCCCGCGCAGGTTCACGTACAGCTGGCCGTCGGGGTACCGGTCGCGCACCGCGTGCCCCACCGAGATGGCGAACGCCGTCTTGCCGACGCCCGGCGGCCCGCACACCACCACGGTCGCCGAGCCGCGCGTCAGCAGACCGGTCACCCGGGCCAGCTCGGCGGCGCGGCCGACGAAGTTGCCCACCGGCGCGGGCAGCTGCGACACCGGCGCCCACGTGCTCGCGACCGGCTGGTGCAGCGCCGGGTCGCCGGTGAGGATCGCGTGGTGCACGGCGCGCAGCGAGTCGCTCGGGTCCACGCCCAGCTCCCGCGCCAACGTGGTGGACGCCTGCCGGTAGGCGTCCAGCGCGTCGGCCTGCCGGTCCACCCGGTACAGCGCCACCATCAGCTGCGACCAGAACCGCTCGCGCAACGGGTGCTGCGCGGTCAGCCGGCGCAGGTCCGCGACCACCTCGTCGGAGCGGCCCAGCCGCAGCTTCACGTCCACCAGCTCGGAGATCACCCGCAGCCGGTGCTCGGCGAGGGTCGGCGCCTCGGTCTCGTGCAGCGACTCCGACGGCACGTCGGCCAGCGGCGGCCCGTGCCAGCACGCCAGCGCCCGCTCGTAGGCGTCGGCGGCGGCGGTGAAGTCCTCGGCGGCGGCCAGCTTCGCGCCCTGCTCGGCCGCCGCCTCGAACCGGTGCAGGTCCAGCGCGTCGGGCGGCAGGTCGATCCGGTAGCCGGTCGGCGTGGTGCGGATCAGCGGCGGGTCGCCGAGCGCGCGCCGCAACCGCATCACGTACACCGGCAACGTCTGCGCGGCGCGGTCCGGCGGCGTCTCGCCCCACACCCGGCGGATGAGGTCGCTCGCGGGCACCGAGCGGTTCGCGTCCAGCAGCAGGGTCGCCAGGACGATGCGGTGCTTGGCGGCGGTGACGGCGACCGAGCGGCCGTTCCGGCGGACCACGAGAGACCCCAGCACGCCGAACTCGTCCTGCGACAGGGTCAACCGCCTCCGTTCTCTCCCGACGTTGACATGCTCGTACCCCGGTCCGCACCGCAGTACCACCGGATGGACTCCACGCGGGCTAGAGCCTGCCGACTTCGGTGATCCGCAGGGCCGCCGTGCCGGTTTCGTCGGACTCGGCCAGGTCGACCTCGGCGGTGAATCCCCAGTCGTGGTCCTTGGCCGGGTCGTCCAGGACCTGCCGCACCCGCCACAGCCCCGGCTCCTCGGTGATCAGCAGCAGCGCCGGGCCGCGGGCGTCCGGGCCCATGCCGATCTCGTCGTGCTCCTCGAAGTACGGCTCGAGGGCGTCCTGCCAGTCCTCGGCGGTCCAGCCCGCGTCGCCGTCCAGCCGGCCCAGCTCGTAGTAGTTGCGCCGCGCGGCCAGCTCCACGCGCCGGAACAGCGCGTTGCGCACCAGCACCCGGAACGCCCGCACGTTCCCGGTCACGGCGGGGGGCGTGTCGCTCAGCGACGTCTCGGCGGCTTCCTCGCCGGGGTTGCGCAGCTTCTCCCACTCGTCGAGCAGGCTGGAGTCGACCTGGCGGACCAGCTCGCCCAGCCACTCCTGCAGGTCGCTGAGCTCCTCGGTCTTGGCGTCCTCGGGCACGGTCTGGCGCAACGCCTTGTACGCGTCGGCCAGGTACCGCAGCACGAGGCCCTCCGAGCGCGCCAGCTGGTACTGGGAGACGTACTCGGCGAACGTCATCGCCCGCTCGAACATGTCCCGCACCACCGACTTCGGCGACAGGTGGTGGTCGGCGACCCACGGGTGCCCGCGCCGGTAGGTGGTGAACGCGGCCTCCAGCAGCTCGGCGAGCGGCTTCGGGTACGTCACCTCGTCCAGCAGCTCCATCCGCTGGTCGTACTCGATGCCCTCGGACTTCATCGCGCCGATGGCCTCGCCGCGCGCCTTGTGCTCCTGCGCGGACAGCACCTGGCGCGGGTCGTCCAGCGTGGACTCGATCACCGACAGCACGTCCAGCGCGTACGAGGGCGACTCGCGGTCCAGCAGCTCGATCGCGGCCAGCGCGAACGGCGACAGCGGCTGGTTGAGCGCGAAGTTCACCTGGAGGTCCACGGTGAGCCGGATCTCGCCGCCCTGCCGCTCCACCACGCCCGCGGCCAGCAGGCCCCGGTACATCTGGATGGCGCGCAGGATGTGCCTGCGCTGCGCGGGCCGGTCCTCGTGGTTGTCCTCCAGCAGGTGCCGCATCGCGGCGAACGCGTCGCCCGGCCTGCCGATCACGTTGAGCAGCATCGCGTGGCTGACCTGGAAGCTCGACGTGAGCGGTTCCGGGTCGGCCTTCGTGAGCCGCTCGAAGGTCTGGTCGCTCCACGACACGAAGCCCTCGGGCGCCTTCTTGCGCACGACCTTGCGCCGCTTCTTCGGGTCGTCGCCCGCCTTGGCCAGGGCCTTCTCGTTCTCCACCACGTGGTCCGGCGCCTGGACGACGACCGTGCCGACGGTGTCGTAGCCCGCGCGGCCCGCCCGGCCCGCGATCTGGTGGAACTCGCGCGCCTTGAGGTGGCGGGTGCGCTGGCCGTCGTACTTCGACAGGGCGGTGAAGACCACCGTGCGGATGGGCACGTTGATGCCCACGCCGAGGGTGTCCGTGCCGCAGATGACCTTCAGCAGGCCGGCCTGCGCCAACTGCTCCACCAGCCGCCGGTACTTGGGCAGCATGCCCGCGTGGTGCACGCCGATGCCGTGCCGGACCAGGCGGGACAGCGTCTTGCCGAACCCCGAGGTGAACCGGAACCGGCCGATCATGGCCGCGATGGCGTCCTTCTCGGCGCGCGTGGCGACGTTCACGCTCATCAGGGACTGCGCGCGTTCCAGCGCCGAGGCCTGGGTGAAGTGCACCACGTAGACCGGCGACTCGCGGCCGTGCAGGAGCTCTTCGATCGTCTCGTGCAGCGGGGTGGTGACGTACTGGAAGTTCAGCGGCACCGGGCGTTCGGCGGAGCGGACCACGCTCGTCGTGCGGCCGGTGCGGCGGGTCAGGTCCTTCTCGAAGAACGTGACGTCGCCCAGGGTGGCCGACATGAGCAGGAACTGGGCCTGCGGCAGCTCGATCAGCGGCACCTGCCACGCCCAGCCCCGGTCGGGCTCGGAGTAGAAGTGGAACTCGTCCATGACGACCTGGCCGACGTCGGCGCCCGTGCCGTCGCGCAGGGCGATGTTGGCCAGGATCTCGGCGGTGCAGCAGATGATCGGCGCGGTCTCGTTGACGCTGGCGTCGCCGGTCACCATGCCGACGTTCTCCGCGCCGAACGTCTCGATCAGCGCGAAGAACTTCTCCGACACCAGGGCCTTGATGGGCGCGGTGTAGTAGGTCCTGCGGCCCTCGGCCATCGCGGCGAAGTGCGCGCCGATGGCGACCAGCGACTTGCCCGAGCCGGTCGGCGTGCTGAGGATGACGTTCGAGCCGGAGACTATCTCGATCAACGCCTCCTGCTGCGCCGGGTACAAGGACAGCCCCCGCTCCTGCGCCCAGTCGGCGAAGGTGTCGTAGAGGACGTCGGGGTCGGGGGTGGCCGGCAGGCGGTCGGTGAGAGTCATCGCAGGCAGAGCATAGTGGCAACCGCGACCCCGACGACCGCCGCCGAGATCACCCGGCCGTCGACGGGCGTTCCCGCGATACCGCCCGGCGGGGCGGCGCATTTCCCCGATGCGCCGCTTTCCACCCTCCCGGTCGACGGAGTCGAACGCGCCGGGTGACGGCGGCGACAACCCGCGCTCGCACCCGGTGGGAAAAGCGGTGGCGAAAACTCCGCAACCTGGAAGATGTGCACGGAGAGTGACCAGTCGTACGCTTGCCGCACGAAAAGATCGCCGGTAGGCGGCTACCACCCCGCGCATTCAGCGGCGCTATCGCCACACCCCGGTGGCCGCATACCGGAAGGTGCTCGGCCACCAATTCTCCAGGGGTAATCAATGACGAAGCCGCAAGTGCTCCAGCGATCCGCGCTCGTGGACCGTGCCGCGGAGCTCGTGCCCCTCCTCCGGTCGCACGCGCTCTGGACGGAGGAGAACAGGCGCCTGCACGAGGAGTCGATCGGGGCGTTGGCCGACGCGGGGATCCTGCGGATGCGGGTGCCCACCCGGTACGGCGGTCACGAGAGCGACGCGCGGACGGTGGTCGACGTGCTGACCCAGGTCGGCCAGGGCGACGGCTCGACCGCGTGGAACGTGTCGGTCTGGTCGATGGCCGCGTGGCTGGCGTGCATGTTCCCCGACCACGTCCAGGACGAGGTGTTCGCCGACCCGGACTCGCTGGTGTGCGCCGTGCTGAGCCCGACCGCGCTGGCCGTCCCGGCCGACGGCGGCCTGGTCGTGAACGGCCAGTGGCACTTCATGAGCGGCGCGCTGCACAGCCGGTGGCAGGTGGTGATCGCCATGGCGCCCACCCCGGACGGCGCGGGCCAGTGGCCGATCATGGCGCTGGTGCCCCTGTCCGACCTGATGATCGTCGACGACTGGCGCACGTCGGGGCTCAGGGGCACCGGCAGCGTGACGACCGTCGCGGAGAACGTCTTCGTCCCCGGCGACCGGGTGCTCCCGATGCCCGCGGTGCTCCAGGAGCAGTACGCCTCCGAGCTGAACGCCGCCTCGCCCGTCTACCGGTCGCCCCTGATGCCGACCGGCTGCACGACGTTCACCGGCACGGCGGTCGGGATGGCGAAGGCCGCGTTCGACGGGTTCCTCCAGCGGCTGCCCGACCGGAAGATCACCTACACCGACTACGGCAGCCAGAGCACCGCGCCGATCACCCACTTCCAGGTCGCCGAGGCGTCGTTGCTGATCGACGAGGCCGAGTCGCACGCCTACCGGCTGGCCGACCTGGTGGACTCGAAGGCCGTCGACGGCGACCAGTGGACCGTGCGCGAGCGGGTCTACGCCCGTGCCGCCCTCGGCCGGGTCTTCCAGCTCTCCAAGCAGGCCGTGGACGTGCTGCAGACCGGCAGCGGCGGGTCGTCGGTCTACGAGACGGTCCCGATCCAGCGGATCGCGCGCGACCTGCAGACGCTCAACCTGCACGCGCTCATGCACCCGAACACGAACTTCGAGCTCTACGGCCGCGTCCTGTGCGACGTGGAACCGAACACGATGTACATCTAGCGGGCCAGGCGGCAGGAGGATTCGGGATGGACACCCTGTTGACCGATCGCGTGGTCGTCGTCACCGGAGCGGGTTCCGGTATCGGACTGGCCACCGCGCGCAAGTTCGCCGAGGAAGGCGCCCGCGTCGTCGGGGCCGACCTCGACCCCCGACCGTTGAAGGACGTCCCCGGAGCGGTCCTCCCCGTCACGGTCGACATGGGCGAGGAGTCCGCCGGGGACCGGGTGGTCGAAGCGGCCGTCGCCGAGTTCGGCGCGGTGGACGTCCTGGTCAACAACGTCGGCGTCTACCCGTACCGGGAGAACGGCTTCCTCTCGGTCGACGACGCCGAGTGGAACCGGGTGCTCAACCTGAACTTCCTGTCCGCGGTGCGGATGACCAGGGCCGTGCTGCCGCACATGATCGCGGCGGGCCGCGGTGCCCTGGTGCACATCGCCAGCGAGGGCAGCCGCCAGCCGGTCCCGTTCTTCGTGGACTACTGCGTGAGCAAGGCGGCGGTCCTCAACCTCTCCAAGGCGCTGGCCAACGAGTTCGGCCCGCAGGGCGTCCGCAGCAACGTCGTCTCGCCCGGCGCGACCCGCACCCCCGCGTGGGACGCGCCGGGCGGGCTGGCCGACAGCCTGGCCGCCGAGTTCGAGATGGAGAAGGAGGCGGCGCTGACGCACTTCGTCCGCGAGGTGCGCAAGCTGCCCACCGGCCGGCTGGGCACCCCGGACGAGGTGGCCTCGGTGATCGTGTTCCTGGGGTCGGACCTGTCGGCCCAGGTGACCGGGGCCGAGTACACCATCAACGGCGGGAGCTACGCCGCCGCTTGACGGGGAGCCCGCGACGGGCGCCGCGGCTGCCGCCGGGGCGTCCGTCGCAACCACAGGGCGACCAGCGCGACGTTGATGATCCAGCCCAGCCAGAACGCCCCGATCTGGCCGATCAGCACCAGGTCCTCGAACTCGAGGCCGGGCACCAGCAGGACCGGGTAGAACAGCGCCCGCCCGGTGATCGGGGTCATGGCGAAGGCGAAGCTGTAGAGCATCCACCGGCGGTGGTCGGCGTACCGGCGCCTGCGGGCCATCAGGAAGCCCGTGATCGTGGTGACCAGGCCCAGGCCCGCCCAGGCCACCGCGCCCGCCTTGCCGATGAGCGTGAGCGAGGTGACCGGGGTGATCGCCAGCGCCAGCACGGCGGAGGGCCCCATCCCGGCGAAGACGTAGAGCCGTCCGCTCGTGCGGTGCACCGCGGGGTGGCGCTGCCGCAGCCACGGCCACAGCTGCAGGCACACGGTCACGATCGCCACCGTGCCGAACGCGATGTGCAGTTCCAGCATCGGGTAGTGCGGCGGGAACGCCGCGTTCAGCCGCGACCGCGACTGGGCCGGGTCGAGGGTCAGGTACGGCGGCAGCGCGTAGACGAGGAACGCCACGACGAGCACCGTGAGCGGGACGACCCAGGGACGACGCCACCACGATCGGGTGTCAGTGGCCATGGTCGGTCTCCGATCGGTCGGCGCCCGCTCAGGTCCGGAACGGGCGGAAGAAGTCCCGGACGTCCTCGACGAACAGGTCCGGCTGCTCCAGCGCGGCGAAGTGGCTGCCGCGGTCGAACTCGGTCCAGTGGGTGATCGTCGGGTAGGCGCGCTCGGCGATGCTCCGCACCGGGGGCGTGACGTCGGCCCCGAACACGGCCACCCCCATCGGTTTCCCGACCGGGGGCGGCGGGGCGCCGGTGAACAGCGCGCCCAGGTCGGCCGCCGCCTCGTAGTGCAGCTCGGCGGACGACCCGGCGGTCGCGGTCAACCAGTAGATCGTCACGTTGGTCAGCAGCACGTCGCGGTCGACCGCGTCCTCCGGCGAGTCCTTGGAGTCGGTCCACTCGAAGAACTTCTCGACGATCCAGGCGAGCTGTCCCACGGGCGAGTCGGTGAGGCCGTAGGACAGCGTCTGCGGGCGGGTGGACTGCAACCGCATGTAGCCGGACAGCTCGGCGTCGTAGCGGGCGAGCTTGCCCAGGCGGGCCTGGTCGGCCTCCGTCAGCGCGGCCAGTTCCGCCGGGTCGCCGGACGGCACCGTGAGCAGCAGGTTGACGTGCACCGCGACGACGTGCTCCGGGTCGACCCGGGCCAGCTCCAGCGAGACGAACGAGCCCCAGTCACCGCCCTGCGCGCCGTAGGAGCCGTAGCCCAGCCGGCTCAT
The DNA here is from genome assembly GCF_055603705.1 of Actinosynnema sp. NPDC037264. NCBI lineage: Bacteria > Bacillati > Actinomycetota > Actinomycetes > Pseudonocardiales > Pseudonocardiaceae > Actinosynnema > Actinosynnema sp. NPDC037264. The sequence continues at coordinate 166,553 of NZ_JBVJVK010000011.1, forward strand.
CAGCTCGGCCCACGCCCTGGCGATCCGGTCGAGGCCCCACCCGGTCTCGCCGGTGGGACCGGAGAACCCGAAGCCGGGCAGGCTGGGGATCACGAGGTGGAACGCGTCGGCCGGGTCGCCGCCGTGCGAGGCCGGGTCGGTGAGCGGCCCGATGACGTCGAGGAACTCGACGATCGACCCGGGCCAGCCGTGGGTCAGCAGCAGCGGCGTGGCGTCCGGTTCCGGCGAGCGGACGTGCAGGAAGTGGACGTGCGCGCCGTCGATCTCGGTGGTGAAGTTCGGGTGCTGGTTCAGCCGCGCCTCGGCGGCCCGCCAGTCGTAGTCGGTCCGCCAGTACTCCACGAGCTCCCGGAGGTAGCCGAGCGGGACGCCGCGCGACCAGCCGACGTCGGGTAACTCCCGCGGCCAGCGGACGTTCGACAGCCGGCGGCGCAGGTCGTCGAGCTCGGCTTCGGGGACCCGCACGCGGAACGGCTTCATCGTCGACGCCCTTCAGACCGTGTCTCACCCGATCGTGGCGCAGTCGGGCGGCTGAGTTGTCGAGATCCTCACGCACAGTGTCCGGCATGTGGCCGGTCGAGGTCTTCTCCGTTCGTGCGGAGTAGGCGCGCTCTGTCGCCCCGAACCGCTCGCCCACCGGGTCCGCTCGCCGTGATCGAGTGGGGAAGGCCTCGGTTGTTGCACAGTGCTGGCCATTGCTCTCTTCTTGCAACTAGCGTGTGGTGCGTGTCCGAACCGGTAGCAATGCACATGAGCGACGGCCTGCTCAACGCGCCGACCTCGCTGCTGTTCGTGGCGGTCGCGGTGGCGGGCGTCGGCGTGGCGCTGGCCAAGGCGCGCGGCGACCTCGACGACCGGACCGCGCCGCTGGCCGGTCTGGTGGCGGCGTTCGTGTTCGCCACCCAGATGCTGAACTTCCCGGTGCTGCCCGGCGTCAGCGGGCACCTGCTCGGCGGCGCGCTCGCCGCCATCCTGGTCGGACCGTGGGTCGGCGCGCTGTGCGTGACGATCGTGCTGGTGGTCCAGTCCCTCTTCTTCGCCGACGGCGGCGTCACCGCGCTCGGCGCGAACGTCACCAACATGGCCCTGATCGGCACGGCGGTCGGCTACCTGACCGCGGTGGCGCTGCGCCGGCTCGCCACCCGCGGCAAGGGTGGCCTGGCCGCGGTCGCGTTCGTGTCCGCCCTGGTCAACACGGTGCTGGCGTCGTTCGGCTTCGTGCTGGAGTACGCCATCGGCGGCCAGGGCGGTGTCGCGTTCGGCACGGTCGCCGCCGCGGTGCTCGGCGTGCACGTGCTGATCGGCATCGGCGAGGGCGTGATCACCGCGGTCACCGTGACCGCGGTCGCGGCCGCCCGGCCCGACCTGGTGTACCTGCTGCGCGGCGTGCCGCAGAAGCTGGAGTTGAGGGCGTGAAGCGCTTCTTCCTGGGGTTCGCCGTGGTCAGCCTGCTGCTGGCGGGCGTGGTGTCCTACTTCGCCGACTCCGACCCGGACGGGCTCGACCACGTGACCGAGCAGCACGGCATCGCCGAGCACGCGCAGGACCACCCGCTGGCCGGGTGGCCGCTGGCCGACTACGCGCTGGGCGGCGACGACCGGTTCACCGGCCTCGCGGGCGTCCTCGGCGTGGTGGTCACGCTGGCTCTCGCCGGTGGGCTGTTCTGGGTGCTGCGCAAGCGTTCCGGCGTCGACACCGACACGAAGTCAGGGTGAGCGCGGGCCACGGTTTCCTGCACCGGCCGGGCGACTCGCCGGTGCACCGCCTCGCGCCGCAGGTGAAGATCGCCGCCGCGGTGGTGGCGGTGCTGTGCGTGGTGGCCACGCCGCGTGAGGCGTTCTGGGCGTTCGGCGCCTACCTGCTCGCGCTCGCGGCGGTCTGGGCGGTGGCCGGCGTGCCGGTGCGGTGGTTCGCCGCGCGGTCGGTGATCGAGGTGCCGTTCGTGCTGCTGGCCGTGCTGCTGCCGTTCACCGGCGGTGGCGAGCGGGTGGACGTGCTGGGCCTGTCCGTGTCGGCGGAGGGCGCGTTGGCCGGGTGGAACATCCTGGTCAAAGGCACGCTCGGGCTGCTGACGTCGTTGACGCTCGCCGCCACGACCGCGCCGCAGGACCTGCTGCTCGGCCTGCAACGGCTGCGGATGCCGTCGGTGCTGATCACCATCGCGACGCTGATGCTGCGGTACGCCGAGGTGATCGTGGGCGAGGCCAAGCGGATGCGGGTGGCCCGGATCTCCCGCGGCGACGACCCGAGGTTCCTCTGGCAGCTCGGCGCGACCGCGCGCGGCATCGGCAGCCTGTTCATCCGGTCCTACGAACGCGGCGAGAGGGTGCACCTGGCGATGGTGTCGCGCGGCTGGACGGGCCGGATGCCCGATGGGGGCGGCGGAGAGGTGGTGGCGGCCGTCGAGCCGCGGCGGTCCGCGCCCGCGCTCGTGGTGGAGAAGCTGGCGTACGCCTACCCGGACGGCCACCAGGCGCTCTTCGGGGTGAACCTGCGGGTCGAACGCGGTGAGCGGGTGGCCGTGCTCGGCCCGAACGGCGCGGGCAAGACGACGTTCGTCCTGCACCTCAACGGCGTGCTGGGCGGTGGGTCCGGCCGGGTCGAGGTGGCCGGGCTGCCGGTGGAGAAGGCGAACCTCAAGGAGATCCGCCGCCGGGTCGGCGTGGTCTTCCAGGACCCCGACGACCAGCTGTTCCTGCCGACCGCGCGCCAGGACGTGGCGTTCGGCCCGGCGAACTTCGGGCTGCGCGGCGCGGAACTCGACGAACGGGTGGAGCGCGCGCTGGCCGCCGTCGGCATGGAGGCGTTCGCCGACCGGTCGCCGCTGCACCTGTCCGGCGGGCAGCGCCGCCGGGTCGCGCTGGCCACCGTGCTGGCCTGCGACCCCGAGCTCCTGGTGCTCGACGAGCCCTCGGCGAACCTGGAACCGGTGGCCCGCCGAGAGCTGGCCGAGGTGTTGCTGGGGTTGGACCGCACGATGCTCATGGTCACCCACGACCTGCCCTACGCCTTGCAGCTGTGCCCGCGCAGCGTGTTGATCGACGGCGGCGTCGTGGTGGCCGACGGACCGACGCGGGAGCTCCTGGCCGACACCGGGCTGCTCGCCCGGCACCGGCTGGAGCTCCCGTTCGGGTTCCGCCTGGAATGACCCCTGGTTCAGCCCGACCGGGGGATCAGGGGCTGGTGCAGGTCACCGTGGGCAGCGAGTTGGAACCGGAGTAGTTGGCGGTGAAGCCGAACTTCACCGACGCCTCCGGCGCCACCGTGCCGTTCCACGCCGCGTTCTTGACGATCACCTGCGAGCCGGAGCCGGACTTGACGCCGCTCCACAGGCTGTTGATGGCCTGGTTGCCGCCCCACGTCCAGGTGGCGGTCCAGCCGTTGTACGCGCTCTTGCTGTGGTTCATGACCTCGACCTCGGCCTGGAAGCCGCCGGACCACGCGCTGGTGATCTTGTAGATCGCCATGCAGTTCGGGTCGCCCGGGTTGTTCGGCGTCGTGGTGGTGGTCGACGTCGGGGTCGTCGTGGTGGTGCTGGTGCTGGTCGACGTGGTGGTGGTGGTCGTCGTCGTGGTGGTCGTGCCACCGCCGTTGCCGACACCGGTCTCCTGGCCGTTGCCGCCGTCGAACACGACGTCCGAGCAGTTGTAGAACGTCTCGGCGCTGTCCGAGCGGGTCCACACCGAGTAGACGATGTGGCGGCCGGACTTGCCCGAGGGCAGCTTCGCGTTCCAGTAGTACTTGCCGTCGACGGTGCCCACCGCGCCGCTGTCCGGCGGGTTCGTCACGCTGTCGAACGGCGTGCTCTCCAGGTCGCTCCACGCCAGCGGCCGGGTCGGGCTCCAGCTGTCCTTGGTGATGTACAGGTCGAACCTGCCGGGGTGCGCGGCCCACTTGTTGTAGGTGACGTTGAACGTCGCACCGGCGGTGAGGTGGGTCACCGGGTAGTCGTTGCGGGCGATGTCGAACCCGGAGAACGTCGGGTTGCCGCCGCTGCACAGCTTGCCGTCGGGGATGAAGCCGCTCATGCGGCCGGCGCCGTCGGACCGCAGCACGCCGAACCAGTTGTAGAGCGCGTTCGTGCCGCCGGCGGACACCGCCGCCGCGCAGGCCGGGTTCTGCGGCCGGATGTCGCCCTGCGGTGACAGGCCGTCCTTCCAGCACATGAAGGTCCGGCTGCCGGGCGTCATCATGGCGCCGTGCGCGGACGCCGCGGTCGGGCCGACCACGTTCACGAGCGTCGCGATCAGCAGGCCTGCCACACCGGCCGAGGCCAGAGCGATCCATCGTCGGGCCGTCACGTCGTTCACCTCCTCGTTGAGGTTCTGGGAGCGCTCCCAGGAACAGGACATGACTGTAACCGTGCGTACCTCATCTGTGAATGGGCGATCACGCAGTGCATCTCAGCGGCGCAGCGCGTGCCGCCCTACGGTCGTGTCGGGCTACACCCGGACGCCCGCACGCCGCCTCGGACGTTTCGCCGGGCGCACTGGGCCGTGCGGGTGACCCGGGTGGCCCGCGGGCGGCGCGGGGTGGTGCGGCCTGCGCAGCACGCGGTGCGCCAGCGCGGTCCGCCGGTGCGGCGGCGCGGCCAGCACGGAGGCCGCGAACACCGTGGCCATCAGGGTCAGCACGCCCGCGAGCACCAGGGTCTCCGGCGCGCCGATCCGTTCACACAACCAGCCGAGAAGCGGCGCGCCCACCGCGCCGGCCGCGGCGCCCACGGCCGAGTTGACCGCCAGCAGCCTGCCGCGCATCCCGTCCGCCGTGTCCAGCTGGATGCGGGTGCTCATGGTCGTGTCGATGACGACCGCGCCCGCCGCGATGGGCAGCAGCACGATCGCGAAGCCGAGCGTGCCCGGCACCAGCCCGCTGGTCACCTGGAGCAGGCTCGTCGCGCAGGCGACCACCAGCAGCAGCCGCACGGTCAGCGTCCGGCGCGCCGCCGCGGCCAGCCCGCCCACCACGGTGCCGATCGCGAACACCGTCGACAGCAGCCCGTAGACGGTCGCGTCCGTGCTCATCGCGGCCATCGTGACCTGGTAGTTGCGGCCGAGGCTGGACAGCGTGAACCCGAGCGCGAACAGCAGGAGCAGCCGGCCGCTGGCCGCGACGTACCGCAGGCCGGCGGCCACGCCGACGCCGTCGGGCGCACTGGCCGCCAGGGGGTGCAGCTCGGCGCGGCGGATGCTCAGCACCGCGCCCATGACGGCCAGGAAGCTCACCGAGTTGATCAGGAACAGGGCGGGCGAGCCGAGCGCGGCGGCCAGCACCGCGGCGCTGCTCATGCCCAGGATCCGGCCGGTGGAGCTGAGCACCGAGCCGAGCGCGACCGCGTTGCCCAGGTCTTCCCGGGGCACCACCTGCGCGCCGAACCGGCCGAGCGCGGGCAGGTCGAACACCGACACCAGGCCCGCGGCGAACGTCAGCGCGAAGACCACCGTGATCGGGGCGCCCTGCCACACCACGAGCGCGAGCACGGCGGCCAGCACGGCGTGCAGGGCCTGGCAGGCGAGGATGATCCGGCGCACCGGCAGCCGGTCCGCCAGGGAGCCGGCCCACGGGCCGAGCAGCACCGACGGCAGGGTGCCCAGCAGCACCGAGAGGCCGACCGAGGTAGCCGAGCCCGTGCGGTCGAGCACGACCCAGTTCAGACCGATCAACTGCATCCACGAGCCGGTCACCGAGATCAGGTCGGCGAACGCCCAACGGCGGTAGTTGCGGCTCCGCAAAGCGCGGAACATCGAAGCTCCCTTGACTGTGATCCGGGGCCTCGACGTGCGGACGTGCCCAGGTGAACGGCGTTCACACTAGGTGTCGCTTTTCCGCGTTCAAACACGATGATCAGTGAAAACAGTCACGTAACGCTCTGTGTGGCAAGCGCTGCGAGCCGGCTCAGCGCCTGGACGAGGTGCTCGTCGGTGATCTCGTGGGCCTCGCCGCCGAGCGCCGCCTGGTGCTCGCCGCCGACGTCCAGGTGCAGCACCACGCGGCTGCGGCCCGGGCCCTCGTCGTCCACCTGGAGCCACCCCGAGTAGCCGCCGCCTTCCAGGTCGCCCCACTCCAGCCGGCGCTGCTCGGCGTCCGCGGCCAGGTAGCCCTCGGCCTCGTCGATCTCGTCGCCCATCGACACGTGCCCGGTGACCCGCTCCGGGCCGCTCGGCTCCACCTGCAGCCCGTCGGGCAGCCACGCCTCCATCGCGGACACGTCCCGGGCCAGGTCGAACACCACCCGCGCGTCGACCGGGATCGTCTGCTCGTGCTCGTACTCAGCCATGCCGGCAGCAGTACCCCCGACGCGCCGGGGCTACACCGACGCGGGCGCCATGCCCCCGATCGTGGCGAGCCGCACGTGGTGCGGGCGGACCGGGCGCATGCCCGCGTCCACGCAGCGGCGCACCACGGCGGGGTGCTCGCGCAGCAGGCGCAGGCCGCGGCGGGCCAGCAGCGGCACCGGCTTGCGCGCCTCGGCCACGTCGCGGGCGAACCGGCGGGCGAACGTCACCACGGCGTTCGGCGCGAGCACGATGGCGTCGGCCAGCACGCCGGCCTCGCGGCAGCCCGCCACCAGCCGGTCGGCGAACAGGCCCTCGGCGAGGAACAGGCCGGGTGCGGTCACCGTGCGGCAGCCGACGCGCCGGTCCTCGCCGAGCGCGTAGACGGGCGCCTCGACCGTGCCGGTGGTGGCGAGTTCGACGACGGCGGCCAGGGCGTCGGCGGTGTTCCAGGAGCCCTCGGCGTCCCAGTCCGCGCGGCCGGCCTCGTCCCGGGGCAGCAGCGGGTCGTCGCCCTCGCGGTAGTAGTCGTCGAGCCGCAGCACGGGGAGGCCGAGGTGGTCGGCGAGGGTGGACTTGCCCGAACCGGAGGGGCCGGCGAGCAACACGGCGCGCGCGTGAACGGCAGGTGACGGCACGGGGGACGATTTTCGCACACCCGAACCCGAATCCCGCACCGCCGGCGGAGTCGGATCGCACCGCCGCCGTGCCGGCTCGCGCACGGCGGCCGGAGATCGGCTCGGAGGTCGCCTTGCCCGACTGCGCAGGGCCGACTGTGCAGGCCCGTCTGTGCAGGCCCGAAGGTGCGGGGTTGGGCGGTGATCGGCCGGCGAGGTCGCACTGTCGGATCGTGGAAGGTCTTTCCGTGACCGGTTCGCTGGCTGGCCCTGCTCGACGGTGCGAGTCGCGCGGTGACCGGTTCGCGGGCCGACCTTGCCTGACCACGCGCGGTCGCGCGGTGACCGGTTCGCGGGCCGGTCGGGCGCCGCCGGCGGGCTCGGCTGACGTGGCGGGCTTGTCCGATCGTGCACCGCCGCTGCTCCCGCTGTGCACCCGCTCTGGTCACCCGCGCGCGGGCACACCACGATGTTGGCCATGGTGGTCAGGGTGCGCGGCGTCGAGGACGCCAGGCGGATGCGCGAAGAGCTGCGCGACGAGCAGCGCGGGTCGGGCGCGGTCGCGGTGCCGGTGGTGGCCGGGCCGAACGGCGCGGGCGCGGCGGGCGTGGTGGCCGAGGGCGGCGACGTCATCGAGCTGGACCTGGCCTCCTTCACCACGGCGGTGTCCGACTTGGAAAGGCTGCACGGCGTGCTCACCGAGCTGCTGGCCCGCGCGGACCGCGAGATGGACCAGCCGCTCGGCGACGGCAAGGGCCCGGTCGCGCTGAACATGCGCCGGGCGTTCGGCCTGCGCGGCGGCGACGTCGGCGGCGGCGTGCGCACGGCGCTGCGGTCCTACGTGCGGGAGCTGACGCTGCTGCGCGAGGCGCTGGAACAGGTCGGCCAGACCCAGCGGGCGCAGGACGACCAGGTGCGGCAGGACTTGGAGCGGCTGCGGTGAACGAGCGCGAGCGCAAGGGCGGGTACTGGTCGGACTTCCACGACCACTCGGCGGCCACGCGCCGGCGGAACGGGAAGCGGGTGCGGCAGCGCCAGGCCAACCGGCAGCCGGAGAACTTCGGCAAGATCAACTGGCGGGCGTACACGCACCGGCAGCTCTGGGACATGGTGAAGTCGGCCGACGCCGCGCAGATGGCCACGCGCACCTACGAGTGGCAGCGGCTGGCGGCCGACATCGACCAGGCGACCGCGGACGTGCAGAAGATCGTGCAGGGCCTCGCGCTGTCGTGGCGCGGGCCCTCCGCGGTGGCGGCGGCGTCGTCGGTGTCGGAACTGACGAAGTGGGCCGCGCGGTCCTCGGAACGCGCGGCCCTGGTCGGCGAGGGCCTCGACGGCTACACCTCGGCGGTGCAGGAGGCGGCCCGCGCGATCCCCGAGCCGGTGCACCCCGACGCCGAGAAGTGGTTCCGCGCCGGGTACGACGTGACCACGCTCGACGGGCCGCAGGGCGCGTACATGCTCAAGCAGCTGCTGGACGACCACCTGCCGGACAAGCGCGAGCAGCAGGAGGCCATGGACCGGGCGGTCCGGGTGATGGAGCAGTACGAGGAGGCCAGCCACGGCATCGGGCGCGAGCTGCCGGTGTTCGACGAGGCGCCGGTGGTGACCCAGCCGACCGGGACGCAGCCGAGCCCGCCCCAGCCGCTGCCGGAGCACCGGCCGGCGCCGTCGCCGCCGCCGTGGATCGCGCCGCCCCCGGTCCAGGAGAGGCCCGCCGAGGACGCACCGCTACGGCCCGGCGAGGGCACGACGTCCGTCGCCGCCGCGGGTGCGCCGAGCGCGGCCACCGGTTACGGCGGCCCCGGTGGCTTCGGCTCGCAGTCCGGCTTCGGCCCGGGCGGCTCGTTCGGCACGGGCCACGGCCTCGGTCCCGGCGGCGGCGCGGGCGTCGCCGGCGGTCAGGGCGGCTTCGGTCAGGGCGGCGCGTCCGGCGTGCTCGGCGCGGTGCCGGGCGGTGCGGCGGCACGTGGCGGCGTCGGACCGGTCGTCGGCGCGGGCGGGCCGCAGGGCTTCGGCATGTACCCGCCGATGGCGCCGGGCAACCGCGAGGAGGACGGCGAGCACCGCAACCGCTACGACACCGGCCTCGACCTGCTCGACGACCTGCCGCCCGCGTTCCCGCCGGTGCTCGGCGAATGAGCGGCGGCTACCAGGTCGAGCCGGACGCGTTGGCCGCGTTCGCGGGCCGGTTGGACGAGGTGGCCGACGAGGTGCGGGCCGCCGCCGCCGCGCTGGAGCAGCCGTCGGGCGACCTCGGGCCGGAAGGCGTCACGGAGGCCGTCGACCGGCTGGCGGCCGAGTGGGCGGGCGTGCTGCGCGGCGTGGAGCTGGACGTCGTGGCGGACGCGTTGCGCGCGGCGGGTGAGACCTATCGGCAGGCCGACGAGCTGCGCCATGACTGACTACCGGGGTCTGGGTTTCGATCCCGCGCCGGGCCACGCGGGCGCGGTGGCGGCGGCGAGCGAGCGGTTGTCGGTTGCCCTTACAGTCCCCGGCGCGCCACCGGAACCGTGGACGGGCGCGGCGGCGGACGGGTTCAGGACGCGGTTGGAGGCGGTGGTGTCGGAGCTGACGGCGGTGCGGCGCGCGATGCGGGCGGCGGCCGAGGTGCTCGACGGCTGGGCCACCACGCTGCTGGGCAACCAGCGGCGGGCCGAGGAGCTGGACCGGCGCGCGCTCGGGTTGCGGCGCGCGCTCGCCGAGGCGTCCGACGAGCTCGACCGGACCGGCGCGATGGCGTCCTTCACCGCCGCCGACGGGCAGGCGCACGACCGGGCCGTGGCGCGGCACGACGAGCTGCGCCGTCAGCTGGACGACGTGCTGGAGGAGGCCCGGCTGCTGGAGCGCGACCACCGCGCGGAGGCCAGGCGGGTCGCCGAACGGCTGCGCGCCGAGGAGCCCTCGACGGTCATCGCGGACACGTTGACGAGCTTCTCGTCCCTGACCGCCGAGCTGGCGTCCGTTCTGCTCGGTCCACCTCGACCCGCGTCCACCAGGGGCGCGGCGGCGGCGTTCCGGGCGGGCCTGGGGTGAGACTCGCTCCCGTGCCGGGGGTGACCCCGGTGGCACTCGGCACCCCCGAACGCACCGCGGCGGAGCTGTTAGCCGTGCTGCGCAGGCTCAAAGGCAGTCGTGACCCCGGGCTGGAGGTGTCCGCCACGCAGGCCGCGGAGCTGGCGCACCAGCACGGCGCCGGCCTGCTGGCCGTGGTCGAGCACCGCGACGCGGACCCCGCGCTGCTGATGGCGGGCGTGGTGCCGGTCGACCGGCCGACCGATGCAGGCGGGCTCGGCTTCCACCTCGACGGCCCGTCGATCCGCGAGGTCACCCGCGGCGAGACGGCGACCGGCTACCCGGTGGTGATCGTCGAGCGCATCCCGGTGGCCGGGCCGGGCGCGCAGCTGCAGGTCGTCGTGAGCGACCCGGACCACCCGCGGATCGCGGTGTTCACGCTGCACTCGCCGACCGGGCGCGGCTGGCTGGAGGTCGCGGGCATCGCGGGCCGGTTCGTCTCGGGCGTGGAGTTCAGCGGTTACGGAACTCGCTCGGCGTCCGGCCGACCACCTGGCGGAACGTCCGGGAGAAGTGCGCGGCGCTGACGAACCCGCAGTCCTTGGCGATCTCGCCGATGCCGCGCGCCGCCTTCGCCGGATCGGCGAGCAACGCCTTGGCCCGGTCGATCCGCAGGCCGCGGATGCGCTCGGACACGCCCTGCCCGTCGTCGAAGAGCTGGTAGAGGCGGCGGCGAGAGATGAACAGCGCCTCGGCCACCCGGTCCGCGCTCAGGGCCGGGTCCGACAGGTGTTCGCGCATGTACTCCAACGCTTCGCGCCGCCGTGCGACCAGGGAGTCCACGCGCTCCAGCTCGGCCCGAAGCGCGCTGCGCAGCACGAGTTCGGCCAGGCCGAGCAGGTGGTGGGACAGGCCGTGCGGGTCGAGGGCGTGGGCGGCGGCGAGCACCTGGGCCACCGCGCCGGAGAACACCGCGTGCAGCGCGGCGTCGACCGGGACCGGCTGGAACATCAGCGGTTTGAGCTCGCCGAAGCCGACGGTGAGCCGCGCCTCGGCCACGGTCAGCATCACCACGTCCGGCAGGACGTGCAACGCGCAATCGGGAAACCGAAGTGCGGCGCCGTTGCCGGGCACGCCCGCCGAGACCGTGCAGCCGACCAGCAGCTGGATGTGCTCCGGGGTGGCCGCACCCCCGCTGAGCGCGGCTTTGGCCGCCGCCGCGCCGGAAGCCCGCACAGTCAGGAACCCGCCGGCGACGTCCACGTCGAGCAGCGTAGCCACCGGTGTTGCCCAACCGGCCGCGAAAGCCGCCGCCGACCGCTACCTTCTGGCCCCATGGCGCGACGTTCGGCGACCGCGGTCGTCCTGTCCCACCTGGAGTTCGACCTCCTGTGGGAGGACCTGGGCACCGGTGAGCCGCCCTACCCGCTCGAGGTGCCGTCGCACGGCGAGACGATGGACGACCGGGACGCCCTGGGCGCCGAGGTCCTGCGCACGTTGACGGAGGCGGGGCTGGCCGACGGCGCGGACGTCTCACCGGAGCTGGAGGACCTGTTCACCCTGCTCGCGCACGGCGAGGTCTCGGTGGACGCGTTGGTGTTCCGCCCGTACCCGTGGCGGGTGCTGGCCACGGCCCGCGGCAGGCGCGGCGTGCTGGCCGTGCTGAACGACCGCGAGGTGGCGCTGGAGCCGATCACCGACCTGGCGTCCGCGATCACGCGCGTCATCGGCGACGCGCCGGCGGGACCCGGCGAGCAGCTGCGGATGCCGAGGTCCGTGTTCGCCGCCGCGATGGACGCCTACGCCAAGGCGGGTCACACCGCGCTGGAACGCACCCTGGCCCAGGCGGACATCACCGGCCGCGCCACCCGGTCGATCACCACGCTGGTCGACTCGCCGCGCAAGTCGACCGGTCAACTGGCCGCCACCGGCCCGCGCGGCCGTTCCCGCGTCCTGAGCTGGACCGACACCGCCGCCGGTCGCTACGCCCTGACCACCGAGGAATCCCACCAGACCGAGTGGGTCCACCTCTCGCCCGCCGACACGCCGTGGCTGACCCGCCACCTGACCGCCCTGCTGGCCGCCACCTGAGCGTTCGCCACCCGCGCGTGTCGAACGCTCAGGTGCCCCGGAGTTCGACGCTCAGGACGTCAGCAGGTCCGGCGGCACGACGTCGGCGACGATCGCCATGCCCTCGGCCACGGCCGCCGCGGCGGCTTCGTCGGCCAGTCGACGGATCAAGCCGGCCAACTCGGCGGGGCGCAGGGCCAACGCCTCCCGTGCGAACGACAGGTCCACCGGCTTCCCGTGCAGGTCGACCACCACCGTCACGCCCGACGCCGAAGCCTCCCGCCGCACGGCGTCCAACCGCTCACCGAGCCCCATCACACCCGCCACGTCTCGGGAGTCGTGTCCTCGACCGACTCCACCAGCCTCGCCCGCACGTCCAGGCCCAACACCGACACCTCGTCGCCGACCACGTGCCGGGCCCGCGCGTTCGCCCGCGCCGTCGCCGTGTCGACCAGCGCCAGGATCGCCCGCGCCAACCCCGACTGCCCCAGCCGCAACGACCGCGAGTCCAGCGCCAGGTCGAGCAACCCGCCGCCGGGACCGACCTCCACCGCGATGCCCGTGTCCGGGTCGTGCGCGTTGCCCGTGATCACGGGTGCACCCCTCCGTAGAACGTCGCCGAGCTCAGCCGGTGGGTGTTGCGCCGCACGCTGTCGCCCGAGTTGCCCTCGATCAGCGTCACCGTCCCGCCGGAGACCTTCTCCACGATCCCGATGTGCTTGCTGGTCGCCGGGCTGCTCGGGCCCGTCCCGAACAGCAGCACGTCACCCGGCTTCACCGCGCTCAACGACGTGTACGCCTTGCCGTGCCGCTGACCCCACCGGAACACGTCGCCGGTGAACGGCAGGATCGGGATGTCCACCCCGGCCTTGCGCCACATCGCCGTGGTGAACGACGCGCACCACGGCGCCGTCGGCCCGTACGGGTTGCGGTTGCTGCCGGGCGGGTTCTCCCGCGTGCCCAGCTCACGCCGTGCGGCCGAGATGATCGTCCGCGAACGGCCGCGGGCACGGGCGCCGGACGGCTTCGTCGAGCCGCGGGTGCGCTCGGCCCGACCGTCCGCGACGCCGTCGTGCTCGACCTCCTTCTCCAACGCGCGCAGCTTGCGAGCGGCGTCCTCCAACTCGCCCCGCACGTGCCGGACGGTCCCGGCGGTCTCCTTGGTGTACTTCGGTTCCAGGTCCGCCGCCTGCGCCACGGCCTTGAGCAGCGCGGCCTGCGTGCCGACGGCCTTGCCCGCGTCCAGCAGCCGGACCGCCTGGTCGAGGTACTCGTCCACGGCCCGCCGCGCCCGCGCGTGCCCGGTCGTCAACGCGCTCGTGACCCCGGCGACGATCTTCTCCGCGTCACGGGCGGCGTCGGCGGTGACCCGCAGCTGCCTGCCCAGCCGGTTCGAGCGCTTCTCGAAGCCCTCGGAGTTGTCGCCCTTCCAGTGCTCCAGCACCGTCTTCGAGGCCTTGCGCTGGTCCTCGTGCCGCTCGGTGAGGCCGGACGCGGTCTGGTGCAGCGCGTACTGGACCTTCACCGCGTCCTCGGCCTTGCCTGCCAACGAGTTCCGGTGGCCGATCATGCTCTCGGCGAAGTGCCGGGCCATCTCCCGGGTGTCCACTACCCTTCCCCTCCACCGCTGACGACCTTGCCGCGCAGCGAACCGGCGATGTCGTCCTCCTGGTCCTGGTACGCGCGGGCGGCACGACCGGCGGACGTGGCCAGCGCGTCGGTGTTGTGCGCGACCGCCTTGACCTGCTTGCGCAGCGCCGCGCCGAAGTTGTCCAGCGCGTCGGCGAACCCGGACTGCTTGCCGATGCGCCCGAAGCTGTCCTCGGCGATCTCCCGAACCTCGCGCACGTGCCGCCGGCCGAGCGCGGTGAGGTCGTCGGCCGAGTCCCGCGTCCGCCGCGCGTAGTCGCGCAGCACGCCCAGGTCGACCGAGAACCCGCCGCCACCGCGTGAGCCGCCTCGGGACCCGCCGGCACCACCGCCGCCGGACCCACCGCGCTTCATGGCCTCGACACCCCGCCGCGCCTCGTCCAGGTGACGCTTGTACGCGCCGCTGGTGTACGTGGTCCACGGCGTCCACGACCGACCGTCCCCGGAGATCTTGTTCGCCGCACGGGCGTTCTCCGCCGGGTCGAACAGCTCCCGGTTGGACTCCAGCCCGAACTCGCGCCGCCGCGCCGGCCCCAGGGCGCCCAGCATGTTGATCTGCCACAGCCCGTAGGAGTTGTCGGGCGGCGTGGAGTTGTGCGCCCGCGGGTCGCCGCCGGACTCGGCCAGCGCGACCGCCACCGCGATCGTCAGGTCCTGCCCGCGGAACCCCGCGTCGTGCGCGTGCCGGGCGATCCGCTCCGGACTCAGCGTGCTCATGCGGTCACCCTGCACGGCCCGCGACCTGCGGCGGAACCTCCGTTGCACGCTCGGACAGCGGCTGTGCACGGGGAAGCTACAGTCGAACACGTGAACGAGGGGCTGTTCGACGACGGGCTGTTCGGCGTGGACCCGGAGGAGAAGGCCGCGCGCATCGCGGCCAACGCGCCGCTGGCCGTGCGGATGCGCCCGCGCACCCTGGACGAGGTGGTCGGGCAGGACCACCTGCTCGGGCCGGGCGCGCCGCTGCGCAGGCTGGTGGAGGGCTCGTCGCCCGCCTCGATCATGCTCTACGGTCCGCCGGGCACGGGCAAGACCACGCTGGCCACGCTCGTCTCCCAGGCCACCGGCCGGCGGTTCGCCGCGCTGTCGGCGCTGTCGGCGGGCGTGAAGGAGGTGCGCGCGGTCATCGAGGAGGCACGCCGCCGCCTGGTCCGCGCGGGCGAGTCGACCGTGCTGTTCATCGACGAGGTGCACCGGTTCTCCAAGACCCAGCAGGACGCGCTGCTCGGCGCGGTCGAGGACCGGATCGTGCTGCTGGTCGCGGCGACCACGGAGAACCCGTTCTTCTCCGTCGTGTCGCCCCTGCTGTCCCGCTCGCTGGTGCTGCAGCTGCGGCCGTTGACCGACGACGCGGTGCGCGTGCTGGTCCGGCGCGCGGTCGAGGACGAACGCGGCCTCGGCGGCACGGTCACCGTCGAGCAGGACGCCGAGGACCACCTGGTCCGGCTGGCCGGCGGTGACGCCCGGCGCGCGCTCACGGCGCTCGAAGCCGCCGCCGACTCGGTCGGTCCGGGCGGCGTGCTCGACCTGGCGACGTTGGAGGCGACGGTCGACAAGGCGGCCGTGCGCTACGACCGGCAGGGCGACCAGCACTACGACGTGACCAGCGCGTTCATCAAGTCGATCCGCGGTTCGGACGTCGACGCGGCGCTGCACTACCTGGCCCGGATGATCGAGGCGGGCGAGGACCCGAGGTTCATCGCGCGGCGGCTGGTCATCCACGCCAGCGAGGACGTGGGCATGGCCGACCCGACCGCGTTGCAGACGTGCGTGGCGGCGGCGCAGGCCGTGCAGCTGATCGGGCTGCCCGAGTGCGCGCTGAACCTCGCCCAGGCCACCATCCACCTGGCCACCGCGCCCAAGTCGAACGCCGTCACGACCGCGATCGGCGAGGCCATGTCCGACGTGCGCAAGGGCGCGATCGGGTCGGTGCCCGCGCACCTGCGCGACGGCCACTACGCGGGCGCGGCGAAGCTCGGCAACGCCCAGGGCTACCGGTACCCGCACGACGTGCCGGAGGGCGTGCTGACCCAGCAGTACGCGCCGGACGACCTGGTCGGGCGCGACTACTACCAGCCGACCGGCCGGGGAGCGGAGCGCGTGCTCGCCGAACGCCTGCCGAAGCTGCGCAAGGTCGTCCGCGGCCAGGAGTAGGGCTGCCAGGGGTGTCCGGTTCGCCCGGATACCCCGTTGTGATCAATCCGGCAACCACGCCGAACGCCCGACACGCACCGTCGCCGCCTCACTACCTTCGGCCATGACCCTGGGGGAAGGGACGAGCGGGGGCGACATGACCGATCCAGAGCACTTACTCAGGCAGTACGAGGGCAAGCTCGCCGAGGCGCGGCGCAAGGGCGAGGCCATCCGGGAGACCATGGCCGGCCTGCGCGTGACCGAGCGGAGCGACGACGGTCAGATCACGGCGACCGTCAACGACGCGGGCAACCTGGTCGACCTGCACCTCGGCGAGGCGTTGCGGCGCAAGGACGGCCAAGCCGTCGCGCGGGAGGTGCTGCGCGTCGTGCAGGCCGCGCAGAGCCGCGTGGCGACGACCGTGCAGGAGGCGATGACCCCGCTGCTCGGGGGCGACTCGCAGGCGATGGGCTTCATGGTGGACCGGCTGCGCAGCGCCCAGCCACCACCTCCACCGCCGGCCGGCGGCTACGGCGCGGAACTGCGGTTCGGCCCGGTCGAGGACGACGCTCCACCGCCACCTCCGCCACCGCCACCCGCGCCTTTGCCGCCGCGCCAACCGCGCCCGCGGCACCAGCGGCCGGACGACGACGACTTCAGCCAGGGCGGGTTCCTGCGATGACCTACGACATCGACCTCGCCGAGATGGCGTCCCACGCCGCCAAGCTGCGCGACGTGGCCGAACGGGTCGGGATCGCCGCGGACGCGGGCAAGACCACCTCGCACCCGGAGGCGTTCGGCCTGCTCGGCACCCCTCTCGCGGCCATCTGCGCGACCGCTCAGGACAGCGCCATGACGACCCTGCGCCAAGCCGTCGACGCCGCTGCGGACCACGTGACCCGGTTCGACGGCTGGCGCGAGCACGTGCGCGCCAACGACCAGACCCAGTCCGAGATCTTCGACAGGACGTACCGCGGATGAACGCGCCGAACCCACTCGTCCGCAAGGGCGACGAGACCGCGGCCACCGAAGGCGCGGGACTGTTCCACGACGCCGCCGAGGCGTACGCGAAGATCAAGGACGACCAGTGGGCCGAGGGCCTGGCCAACGCCGCCGGAGCGCTGGGCGGCGTGGCCCAGTTCCTCGTGGACCCGATGGCCGGCCTGCTCAGCGCCGGGTTCGGCTGGCTGATCGAGCACGTGGACTTCCTGCGCGAGCCGCTGGACTGGCTGGTCGGCGACCAGCAGACGCTCGACGGCATGGCGCTGACCTGGGCGTCCGTCGCCGACCACCTCGCCGAGACCGCGACGGGGCTCGGTGACGCGGTGAAGAACGACTCCGCCGGGTGGCAGGGCGAGGACTCCGACCGCTACCGCGAGTTCGGAGCCGATCGCGCGGCGGTCTACGCGGCGGTCGGCGAGTCGGCCCGGGGCATGTCGCTGCTGGTCACGACGTGCAAGGTCGTGCTCAAGGTGGTGCGCGACATCGTGCGGGACCTGATCAGCGAGGCGATCGGCAAGCTGATCAGCATCTGCCTGCGGTGGGTGCCCGCCGTGGCGGCCTTCGGGGCCGGTGTCGCGGGAGCGATCGCCGAGTGCGTGCCGGTGGCGGTCAAGTGGGCCACCAAGGCGATCGAGATGTGTCAGAAGCTCACGCGGGTGCTCAACAAGGCCGGCGGCCTGTTCGACTGGTTGGCGCGCCTCCTGGAGAAGGCGCAGCAAGCGCTGGCGCGTCGTGGCGACGCCTTCGTCGACACCCTCAAGGCGAGCCAGGCGGCGGACCTGAAGCGCATCGACGACTTCGTCAACCGGGGCACGACCGGCATTCCGGTCGGGACGATCGCGCGCGACGCGTTCGACGGGGCGAAGCGGGCCGTCGTGGACGGGCTGACCGGGCTGCCCCGGGACTTCCCGCGCAAGCTCGGCTTCGAGGTCGTCAAGGAAGAGACCAAGATCGCGGACAACGGCCTGGAGTGGTTCACCTGGAAGGACTTGGCGAAGGAGGAGAAGGAGGGCGACGCGGAGAAGGCGGTGGACGCCAGGCGGGATGAAGCGCAGCGCCGTGCGGCCGCGAAGCGGGAAGAGGAGCGTGGCCGGTGAAGGAGGCCCTCAAGGAGGCACTGCCGGTCTTCTTCACGTTGATCGTCATGCCGGTGCTGGGCTTCCTGCTCTGCGCGACGTTCGCCTACCAGTTCGCCGGCCAGTACGGTCCCGACCACCGGGTGGGTGGCAACTACGTGGTGGCCACGGAGTGCAAGCGGCACGGGCCGGTCAGCACCCACGGGTTCGGGTTCTGGTACCGGTGCTTGGCGGAGTTCCACTACTACGACCACTCCGACCCCGGCTCGACCTCGCCCGACACCGTCAAGCCGGTGAACTTCCTGACCCTTGCCGACCTCGGCCGCCCGGTGCCGATCAAGCTGACGAATCCCAGGAGGGGGCCGGGCGAGTGGGTGCGGGGCGCCGACCAGCCGATGCGGAACTGGGGCTGGCTCGTCGTGCCGTTCGGCCTGCTGTGGCTGGTGCTGACCGGTTTCCTGTCGTGGAAAGCGCTGCGCAACGTCAAGCCGACACCCGACGACGACAGCGGTGAGGTCCTCGTCTGGGGCAAGCGCAAGCAGTGGGTGGGCTGGAGGTTCCGGGCCACGGTGCTGCTCATCGCGATCGTGGTGGCCG
The DNA here is from genome assembly GCF_055603705.1 of Actinosynnema sp. NPDC037264. Taxonomy (NCBI): domain Bacteria; kingdom Bacillati; phylum Actinomycetota; class Actinomycetes; order Pseudonocardiales; family Pseudonocardiaceae; genus Actinosynnema; species Actinosynnema sp. NPDC037264. The sequence continues at coordinate 184,988 of NZ_JBVJVK010000011.1, forward strand.
TCAGGAGCACCGAATGGGCATTCCAGGGCCACAGCTCCCAGACCACCATGGCGTTGGTGTCGTATGGCCTGATCCTGCTGATCGTCGGCAACGCGTTGCGCCGGGGGATCTTCGCGCCTTCGGTCACCGTCACGCCGCACGGGCTGAAGTTCGGCAAGGACAGGACCCTCGCGTGGCACGAGATCCGGCACGTGGGGTTGTCGAAGCGTGGCGTGCTGGAGATTCACCCGCAGGTGGGAGAGGTGGTGCGGATCGGCCGGTTCGGTGACGAGCAGGTCGAGAGCATCGACGCCGCGCTGCGCGGGGTCGGGCGCGGCAAAATCAGTTACGCCCGCGAAGGCGGAGGGGCGATCATGGCCGGATGAACGCCCCGCTCAACGGCCACGCCCTGCTCGACTTCAACACCCCGCTGTCGGACGCGAAGGCGTACGACCTGATCACCACCTTGCAGCCGCTGTCCGGAGCGACGGTGGTGGACTACGGCTGCGGCTGGGCGGAACTGCTGCTCAGGGCGGTGGAGCAGGAGCCGACCGCCCGCGGGTTCGGCGTGGACAGCGACGACTACGCCATCACCCGCGGCCGGGCGAACGTCGACGCCCGCGGGCTGGCCCCCCGCGTCCGGCTGGAGCTGGCGGACGTCACCACGTGGGAGGCGGAGCCCGCGGACGTGGCGATCTCGATCGGCGCGTCGCACGCGTGGGGCGGCACCAAGCAGACCCTGGAGGCCATGCGCGACCGCCTCCGCCCCGGCGGCCGGTTGCTGCTGGGCGACGGCTTCTGGGAGAGCGCGCCCGGCCCGAAGGCGCTGGAGATCTTCGGCGAGGACGAGTTCGGCACCCTGGCCGAGCTGGTCGACCTGGCGATGGCCTGCGGTTACCGGCTGCTGTCGGTCACCACGGCCAGCCTGGACGAGTGGGACAGCTTCGAGTCCCGCTGGTGCGCCGCGCGGGAGCGCTGGCTGCTGGAGAACCCGGACGACCCGCAGGCGGCCGAGGTCCGCGCGATCGTCGACGACCACCGCGACGGCTGGCTCAAGGGCTACCGGGGCCAGTTCGGCCTGGCCTACCTGACCCTGGCCCGCCTCTAGTACCCCGGCCGCCTCGCCCGGCCGGGGATACCGGACGAGGCGGCCGAACCTTCACCAGCCGTCCGCCGGCGGGATCGGCACGGCGGCGTGCAGCGGGTTCGGCAGGGTGCCCGTCCGCGGGACCGGGGGACGCGCGGTCAGGTCCTGGTAGCCCAGGGTGATCCGGTAGCCGTTGAGGGGGTAGCGGAGGAACTCCGGCGTGGTCAGGGAGCCGTCGTCCATCCGACCTGCCAGGGTGGGGAAGCGGTCGCGGTAGGCGTCGACCTCGCCGCGGACCAGGCCCCAGAAGCGGTCCTCGGGCAGGGGGAACAGGGCGGACAGCGGGCGGAAGACGCCGACCAGCAGGGCGTCCACGATGTACTGGCGCAGGACCGGCCACGGCTTGCGCGGCAGCACGGGGTCGTGCGCGTCCGGTTCCAGGCCACGCGCCGGCACCCGGTCGACGGACACGTTCACGTCGTCCACCAGGTCGAGCAGCGCGACCCGCACCGGCACGTGGTCGCCGTCCGTGATCACCACGACGTTCTCGCCGTGCGGGTTGAACGTGACGCCGTAGGTGTAGAGCACGTGCAGCAGCGGCCGGAGCAGGGCGCGGAGCAGCGCGGCGAACCACACCGCCGGGTCGGTGCCGCCGACGTACTCCAGCACCAGCGGCCGACCGGCGCGGTCCACGTGCAGCAGGGCCGCCAACGACCACGACCGCTCACCGGGCCGCAACGCCACCGGCGCCCGCCAGATGCACCCCATCGTCTCCAGCCACTGGTACGGCACGGCGCCCGCGTTCGACAGCCGCGGGTGCCGGACGGTCACCGAAGCGACCTCGCCCAACAGCTCCGTGCCCCACTCGCCGATGAGCTTGTCGGCCGCCCACAGCCCCGACAGCCACTGCGTGACGACCGGCGCGGCGAGCGTGCAGTGCGGCGGGATGCCCCGGTACACCGACGTGTTCAGCACCCGCAGCGGCAGCTTGACCTGGTACCGCGTCGGCGAGTCCACGTTGGACATGGTGCGGATCGCCTGGGTCGGCAGGTACCAGTCCGGCGACTCGCCGAGCTCCACGATCCGGCCGGTGGCCAGCTCCGGCGCCCACAGCGTCCGCACGACGTGGTCGAGCTGCCACGGGTGCACGGGCAACCACACGTAGGCCGCCGGGTCGACCCCCGCCTCCTGCAACGACTCGGTGAACCGCTCCACCGTCATCGGGTCGAGCTCCCGCGCCCGCACCGCCTCCTCCGACAGCGACGACGTGCCGCGGAACTCCGCCAGCCCCCGGTGCACGGCCAGCCACGGCAGCCGCACGGGCGTGCGCGCCTCCGGGCTGTGCCGCGCCAGGTCCTCCGCCGAGAACCCGACCCGCCCCTTGTTCGCGATCAGCCACGGGTGCCCGGTCAGGTGCCCGTCCAGCTCCGCCTGCGGCAGCGGCACCAGCTCCGCCACGGGCCACGCGGTCGACGCCAGCGCCACGTCGGCGGTCAGGGTCGCGGTCACCTCGGCGAGGAAACCGGCGGTCGTCGCCGGGTCGACCCCCAGGTGCCGGAACGCGTCCACCACGAACAGCTGCACGTCGTCGCACGGCTCGACCACGTCGTCGCCGAGGATCCCGGACGCCGCGCGGCGCACCGACCCCGGCCGCACCACCCACCCGCCGAACGCCGACCGCGTCGCCGAGAACGCGTAGACCGCGTCGTCGAACCGCAGCTCGTAGCCGTCCGGGTCGCCGGCCGCGGTCGGCGCCAGCAGCCCTTCGAAGCACAGCTCGCCGATCGCCTTCGCCAGCAACGCCGCCGAGCACTCGTGCCACAGATCAGTCAACGTCGTCTCCCGGTTGCCCCGCGTCGCTCGGGGCGCTGAAGCTGGTGTAGGCGGTGTGCTTGGGCAGCGGGTAGACCTCGCGGCCGGTCACCGCGTTGACGATGGTCGCGTTGCGCACCGCCCCGATGCCGAGGTCGGGCGCGGCCACGCCGTGGCTGTGCAGGTCGGCGTTCGCCACGAACACCCGGCCGGTGACGGGCGGGTCCAGCGCGATCGAGTGGTCCAGCGCCACGACGTACCGGCCGTGCGCGTCCCGCCGCACGAACGGCTCCAAGGGCTCCAGGAACGGCGTCGGGGCCTGCGCGTACCCGGTGGCGGCCACGACGAGGTCGGTGCGGTGCCGGAACGTGCGCCCGGTGTCCCGGTGCGCGCACTCCAGCACCACCTCGGAACCGGCCACCGAGGACGACACCACCGTCACGCCCGGCCGCAGCTCGACCGGCGCGAGCCCGTGCTCCCACTCCCGCCGGTACAGCAGGTCGTGCAGCTCCTCCAACGTCTCCGCCGAGATCGCCCGGTAGTGCCGCCAGTGCTCGGCGCGCAACGCGTCCCGCCGGTCCTGCGGCAACGAGTGGAAGTGCCGCACGTAGGACGGCGTGGTCATCTCCAGCACCAGCTTGGTGTAGTCCAGCGGCGCGAACACCGGCGTGCGGGTCAGCCACGTCACCGCCGGACCGCCGTCCAGGTTGCGCCGCAACAGGTCGAGCACGATCTCCGCGCCCGACTGCCCGGACCCCACCACGGTCACCCGCTCGGCGGACGGCGGCCGGTGCAGGTAGTCCGAGCTGTGCACCAGCCGATCGCCGAGCCCGGCCAACGCGGGCGGCACCGACGGCGTGGTGCCCACCCCGAGCACCAGGTGCCGCGCGTCCACCGAGAACCCCGGCCCCGACACCGCGAACCGGCCGTCCTCCCACCGCACGGACGTCACGGCGTGCGAGAACCGCACCGGCAGCCGGGACGCCGCCCACCTCAGGTAGTCCTCGTACTCGCGCCGGGTCGGGTGGAACCTCTCCCGCACGTAGAACGGGTACAGCCGGTCCGCGTCACGCAGGTAGGCCAGGAACGACAGGGGGTGCGTCGGGTCGACCAACGTCACCAGGTCGGCCAGGAAGCTCACCTGCAGCACCGCGTCGCCGAACATCACCCCGCTGTGCCAGCGCAGCTCCGGCCGCGCCTCCAGCACCACCACGTCCAGGTCGTCCACAGTGGACGCCAGGGCGGCCAGCCCCAGGTTGAACGGGCCGCACCCGATCGCCACCACGTCGGCCTTCATCGCGTGCGCACCATCAGCAGCGCCACCTTGTCCGGCAGCAGCACCTCGCCCACCGGCGCGAACCCGCCCGCGGTGAACGACGCGATCGCCCGCCGGTTGCGCACGTCCGGCTCCAGCAGCACCCTGGTGCAGCGCGGGTCGGCGTCGAACAGGGCCGCGGTCACCTCCGGCAGCAGCTTGCGCACCAGCCCCTGGTCGGTCATCGCCAGCTCGCCCACGGCGAGGTGCAGCCCGAGGTCGTGCGGCCGGGCCTGGTACACCTGCGCGACCACGTCCCGCGCCGCCCGGTACACCTCCAGGTAGATCACCGGGTCCTCGCCCCGGCTCACCAGCACCGGCAACGAGTGCCGCCCGGACAGCTGCCGCCGCAGCTCCTCCTCCCACCGCTCGCGCGGCCACGCCTGGTGCCAGAACGCCACCACGTGCGGCGCCTGCATCCAGCGGTGCACCAGGTCGAGGTCGCGGGTGTCCGGGTCGACCGCGCGGGCCCGCCAGCCGCCCGCGAGCACCGGCAGCGGGGGACCGGGCACGGCCGACAGGTCGTCGGTCTGCCGGTAGGCGTCGAGGTGGGTCACCGGACGCACCTGCCCTCCCGCAACGGGTTGGGCGCGTCGAAGTACACCGACTGCGCGTCCAGCGGCGCGAGCACCTCGTCGATGCCCTCCAGCCTGGTCAGCAGGTTCGCCTTGCACGGCAGCGCGTCCGCCTCCAGCCACCGCCGGGCCAGCCGGTCGCCGTCCGGGCCCGCCTCGGCCAGCGCGGGCAGCGCCGCCTCCAGCCGTGCCGCCATCACGCCGAGCAGGTCGCGTTCGTCGGCCAGCCCCTCCACCCCGATGCAGCCGATCACCGCCAACGCCTGGTTGCGCAGCAGGTAGTAGGTGAGCCGGTCGTCCACGACCGCGTCGTCCACCACGGCCAGCGTCGACTCCTCGACGCCCAGCCGCTCCAGCACCCGCGGCAGGTGCGAGGACGCCAGGTAGTAGCCCTGGTTGTCGCGGTACCGCCCGCCGACCACCCGGCCCGCCGGGTCCAGCCGCACCAGCGTGTTCTGCTGGTGCGCCTCCAGCCCGATGCCGGTCTCCGCGTACAGCCGCAGCATCGGCACCAGCACGCGGTCGGTGTAGTCGGCGACCCACTCGGCCGCGTTCAGCCGCAGCACGAGCTCGCCCAGCAGGGAACGCCCGATGCCCGGCCGCGGCGCGACCATGCCGGCCAGGCACCGCGAGTCGCCGAGGTCGTGCGGCACGTCGCGCACGGCCACGTCCAGCCCGGTGACCTCGCCGCCCTCGTCCACCGCGAGCCACGACGGGTCGCGCACCACACTGAACTCCGGGTGCGCCTTCTCCGTGCCGGCCGCGTAGCCGGACTCCAGCAGCAGGTGCACCTCCGAGCCGCGGCGCAGCTCGGTGGAGGTGGACTCGCGCCGCGAGTTCGTGATCCGCAGGCCGAGCGACAGCTTCAGCATCACCGGCGCGCCGGTCCGGTACACCGTGCGCAGGCTGGAGGTCGGCGACCACGCGGGCCCGAACTCGCCCAGCGGCTCCAGCAGCCCGCGCGAGACCAGCGACGCGATCCGCGGCCTGCCCAGCAGGTCGTGCGCCTGCCACGGGTGCGCGGGCACCAGCACCCGGCCGGGCCCGGGGTTGCGCCCGGCCAGCGTCGACATCAGCGTCACCGCGTCCGGGCCCGCCACGGAGCCGTGCGACACGACCTCCCGCGCCGCCGAGAACCAGAACAGCGGGAACGACCCGCGCAGCTCCGGCGCGTACCGGGCGTTGTCGGCGTCGGACAGGCCGTCGCGGCTCTTGGGCGCGGGGTGGTGCAGGTGCCCGAGCATCAACCGCTGCTCGCTGTCCAGGAACCGGTCCGCCGGCCCGACCGGCTCGCGACGCCGGTGCGCGACGAACTCCGCGACCCGGCGCACCGACTCGGCCGTGCGCTCCACCAGGTCGGCGGTGTGGCGGCCGGCCGCGCCGGTGGCTCCGTCGGCGGTGGTCCGACTTCCGGCTCCGCCGGCGGCGAGCTCGGCGCCCACCAGCGCCACGGCGACCACCGGGTCGGCCGGCCTGCCCGCCAACGTCACCGGCCCGAACCGGTGCCGCCCGGTCGGCGACGCGTACCGCACGTCCGCCTCCAACGGCAGCCCGAGCACGTCGATCCGCACCCGGTCGGTCACCGGCACGTTCCGCTCCCGCACCCAACAGCGCAATAACGCCTCCAAGTGCGCGTGCTCCGCGGTCGACCTGGGGTCGCCCTCCAGCGGATCGGGTGTCATGCCGCTCCTTCCAGGAGTCGTTCGGCGGCGGAACCGGCTTCGCGGACCAGGGTCAGCAGGGCGACCAGGTCCGCCTCCCGGGCGTTCGGGTTGAGCAGGGTCAACTTCAGGCACGTCACCTTGTCCACCTCGGTGCGGCCGATCAGCGCCGCGCCGGCCCGCAGCAACGCCCGCCGCAGCCGCGCGTTCACCTCGTCGGCCAGCGCCTCGTCGGCCGGCCGGTACCGGAACACCACCGTGGTCAACGTCGCGCCGCCGACCAGCTCGAACGACGGGTCGGCGGCGATCAGCGCGGCGGCGTGCCCGGCCAGCTCGTGGCACCGGTCCACCAGCGCGCCCAGCCCCGCGCGGCCCAGCGCGAGCAGCGTCGCGGCCACCTTCACCGCGTCCGGCCGGCGCGTGGTCTGCAACGACCGGCCCAGCGCGCCGTCGAAGCCCTCGACCCGGTCGTCCTCCGGGTTCAGGTAGGCCACCGAGCGCTCCAACGGCCCGAACAACGACGCCGAGCGCACCAGCAGCACGCTCGCCGCGGCGGGCTGCCAGCCGATCTTGTGCAGGTCCGCGGTCACCGAGTCGGCGAGCGCCAGCCCGTCCACCAGCCCGGCCAGCTTCGCCGAGAACAGCGCGCCGAAGCCGTAGGCGGCGTCCACGTGCAGCCACGCGCCGTGCTCGCGGGCGATCTTCGCCAACTCCGGCAACGGGTCCACCGAGCCGAAGTCCGTGGTGCCCGCGGTCGCCACGACGGCCACCGGCGTGCCGCCCGCGCGCAGCGCCGCCGCCAGCGCGTCCGGCCGCATCCGCCGGCGCGAGTCCACCGGCACCGTGCGCACCGCGTCCTCGCCGAGGCCCAGCGCCGCGCACGCCCGCGCCACCGAGAAGTGCGCGAGCTCCGAGCAGAACACCGCCGGGTCGGGCAGCCCGGCCACCCCGTCGGCCCGCACGTCCAGGCCGAGCCGGGCCGCCGCCGCGTCCCGGGCCAGCAGCAGCGCGGTCAGGTTCGACAGCGTGCCGCCGGGGGTGAACACGCCGTCCGCGTCGGCGTCGAACCCGGCCAGCCGGGCGAGGGCCGCCACGACCCAGCGCTCCACGGCGAGGGCGGCGGGGCCGGAGTCGTAGGTGTCCAGGGAGGCGTTGCCCGCGCCGGCCAGCGCGTCCGCCGTGACGGCGACGGCCAGCGGCGGCGGTTGGAGGTGGGCGGCGGCGAACGGGCTGGTCAGGTCGATGCCGCCCTCGGTGAGCACGGTCGTGACGCGGGCCAGCGCGGCGTCCGCGCCGATGCCGTGCTCGGGCACCTCGCCGAGCACCCGGCGGGCCCTGGCCAGCACGTCGGCGGGCCGGCCCGGCGGGATCGGTCGTCCGGAGGGACTGACGGCGAACACGGCACCTCCGACGATCGACTAAGGTTAGGCTTACCTCATCTACTCGGGTGGTGTGTGTCAAGCCCCGCGGTGACCATCCGTGGTGTGACGATCACTCGCGCCACCACGCTAGCCGCCGCGACCACGATCGAATCGACGCCAAATGGGGGGTCTTGGCGACCGCGTCCCACCACGTGGCACAGCCGTGCCCTGATCTCGTTCAGAGGCCCCGACGCGGTCGCGGTAACCTTGGCCACCACCTTGAGCCGTGCAATCCACCAGGAGGATCCGTGTCGCCAGGGCAGATCGCCGCGCTGGTCGCCGCCGGCGCGTTCGTGCTGCTTGTGCTCCTGCTGGCGATCCCGTTGATCAAGCTCGGCCGGACGCTGGACGAGGCCACGATCGCCATCCGCAAGGCGCACCAGAACAGCGACCCGATCTTCACCGGCGCGAACACGACGATCACGCACGTGAACACGCAGCTGGAGCGGGTGGACGGGATCACCGCCAACGCCCGCGCGGTCACCGGCAACGTCTCCGCGCTCACCTCGCTGTTCACCGCCACGCTGGGCGGGCCGCTGGTCAAGGCCGCCGCGCTGTCCTACGGCGTGAGCAAGGCCATCCGCGCCCGCCGCGCGGCCAAGGAGGCTCCCAGCAAGCACACTCGACGCAGGGGCAGGCGATGAGGCGGCTGTTCTGGTTCGGGCTCGGCATCGCCGCCGGCGTCTTCGCCGCCCGCAAGGCGGGTCAGGCCGCGCACGCCGCCACGCCCGCGGGCATCGGCGAGAACGTCGGCCAGGGCCTGCGCGAGCTGGCGGGCGCCCTCGGCTCGTTCGGCGCCGAGGTGCGCGCCGGAATGTCCGAGCGCGAACAGGAGTTGCAAGACAGCGTGGAACGTCAGACGGGCTTCACGCCGGGTCGGCGAGCGCGTGGGGCGAACGACGCCAAGTAGGTCGTTCGTTCGCCTCGCCGCGCCCTGACTTTCCACACTTCCGAAGGACTTCACCCGTGCAGACCCACGAGATCATCAAGCGCTTCCGCGAGCACTTCGAGAACGCCGGCCACAAGTACGTGCCCAGCGCCTCGCTCCTGCTCGACGACCCGAACCTGCTGTTCGTCAACGCCGGCATGGTGCCGTTCAAGCCGTACTTCCTCGGCGAGGCCCCGCCGCCCGCCCCGCGGATGACGAGCATCCAGAAGTGCGTGCGCACGCCGGACATCGACGAGGTCGGCAAGACCACCCGGCACAACACGTTCTTCCAGATGGCCGGCAACTTCTCCTTCGGCGACTACTTCAAGGAAGACGCCATCCGGCTGGCCTGGGACCTGGTCACCAAGCCCCAGTCCGACGGCGGCTACGGCCTGGACCCCGAGCGCATCTGGGTGACGGTCTACCTGGACGACGACGAGGCCGCCGACCTGTGGCAGAAGGTCGCCGGGCTGCCGCCCGAGCGCATCCAGCGCCGCGACATCGAGGACAACTACTGGTCGATGGGCGTGCCCGGCCCGTGCGGCCCGTGCTCGGAGATCTACTACGACCGCGGCCCCGCCTTCGGCGAGGAGGGCGGCCCGGTCGTCGACGAGGACCGGTACCTGGAGATCTGGAACCTGGTCTTCATGCAGAACGTCCGCGGCGAGGGCGGCGCCAAGAAGGACTACCCGATCCTGGGCGAGCTGCCGGACAAGAACATCGACACCGGCATGGGCGTCGAGCGCGTCGCCATGCTGCTCCAGGACGTCGAGAACGTCTACGAGACCGACCTCGTCCGCACCGTCATCACCAAGGCCGAGCAGCTCTCCGGCCGCAAGTACGGCGCCGACGAGACCGACGACGTGCGGTTCCGCGTCATCGCCGACCACGCCCGCAGCGGCGTGCTGCTGGTCGGCGACGGCGTCACGCCCGGCAACGAGGCCCGCGGCTACGTGCTGCGCCGCCTGCTGCGCCGCATCGTCCGCTCCGCCCGCCTGCTGGGCGTCACCGAGCCGGTGCTGACCCAGTTCGCCGCCGTCGTGCGCGACGCCATGGGCCCGTCCTACCCCGAGCTGGTGTCGGGCTTCGCCCGGATCGAGCAGGTGCTCAAGGCCGAGGAGGACACGTTCCTTCGCACGCTGGACGCCGGGTCGCGGATCTTCGAGAACGCCGCCGCCGAGGTCAAGTCCGACGGCCGCGCCACGCTGCCCGGTGACAAGGCCTTCCAGCTGCACGACACCTACGGCTTCCCGCTCGACCTCACCCTGGAGATGGCCGCCGAGGCCGGCCTGACCGTGGACGAGGACGGGTTCCGCAAGCTGATGGCCGAGCAGCGCGCCCGCGCCAAGGCCGACGCCGCCGGCAAGAAGACCGGCCACGGCGACCAGACCGTGTACCGGGAGCTGCTCGAGCTCGGCGCCACCGAGTTCACCGGCTACACCGAGCTGGCCAGCGAGGCCACCCTGCGCGGCATCGTCAGCGGCGGCAAGCGCGTCCGCTCCGCCAAGGAAGGCGACATCGTCGAGGTCGTGCTCGACCGCACGCCGCTCTACGCCGAGTCCGGCGGCCAGGCGAGCGACGCCGGCACGATCGTCACGGCCAACGCCGAGCTGGAGGTCGTGGACGTCCAGAAGGTCGCCCGCAAGCTGTGGGTGCACCAGGTGCGCGTGGTCAGCGGCGAGGTCGCCGAGGGCGAGCACGTCGAGGCCAGGGTGGACCCGGAGTGGCGCGTGGGCGCCCGCCAGGGCCACTCGGGCACGCACGTCGTGCACGCCGCCCTGCGGCAGGTGCTCGGCCCGTCGGCCCTGCAGAGCGGCTCGTACAACAAGCCGGGCTACCTGCGGCTGGACTTCGCCTGGACCGGCGGCCTGTCCGAGGAGGCCCGCAGCGAGATCGAAGAGGTCTCCAACCTGGCCGTCCGCAAGGACCTCCCGGTGAAGGTCGTCTACACCGACATGGGTGGCGCCCAGGAGATGGGCGCCGTGGCCCTGTTCGGCGAGACCTACGACGAGACCGTGCGCGTGGTCGAGATCGGCGGGCCGTGGTCGCGCGAGCTGTGCGGTGGCACGCACGTGGAGCACTCGTCCCAGATCGGGCCCATCACGGTGATCGGCGAGTCGTCCGTCGGCTCCGGCGTGCGCCGCCTGGAGGCCTACGTCGGCATCGAGGCCTTCAAGTACCTGGCCCAGGAGCGGGCTCTGGTGCAGAACGTCGCCGCCATGCTGAAGGTGCCCGACGCCGAGGTGCCCGCCCGGGTCGAGGCCCTGGTGGAGCGGCTGCGGGTGGCCGAGAAGGAGCTGGAGAAGGTCAAGGCCGCCCAGCTCGTGGCCAACGCCGGGTCCCTGGCCGAGCAGGCCCTGGACGTGCGCGGCGTGTCCCTGGTGGCCCTTCAGCTGCCGGAGGGCACGTCGGGCGCCGACGTGCGGACCATCGCCGGCGAGGTGCGCAACCGGCTCGGCGACAAGCCGGGCGTGGTCGGCCTGTTCGCCCCGGACGGCGACAAGGTCAGCTTCGTGGTCGCCACCACGTCCGCCGCCCGTGACCTGGGGCTGGCCGCCGGCAAGCTGGTGCCGGCCTTCGCCCCGGCCGTGGGCGGACGAGGCGGCGGCAAGCAGGACCTCGCCCAGGGCGGCGGCACGAACCCGGGCGGTGTCGGCGACGCCATCACCGCCCTGCGCACCGAGGTGGACCGCGCCGTTGAGCAGCGCTGACCGCCCCGGCGTCGACGATCCCGGCCCCGGTCGGAGGCTGGGCGTCGACGTCGGCGCGGTGCGCGTCGGGGTGGCGTTGAGCGACCCGAGCGCCTTCCTCGCGACGCCGCTGGTCACCCTGTCGCGTGACGTGAAGGCCGGCCAGGACCTGCGTGACCTGGCCGGCCTGGTCACCGAGCACGAGGTGGTGGAGGTCGTGGTCGGCCTGCCGCGCACGCTGGCCGGCAGGCACGGGCCGGCGGCGGAGGCCGCGGCGGCGTACGCTGCGGCGTTGGCCGAGCGCGTCGCACCGGTTCCGGTGCGGCTCACCGATGAGCGGCTGACCACCGTCACGGCGAGCCGGGTGCTCGCCGAACGCGGGGTGCGAGGCAAGAAGCAACGCGCCGTCGTCGACCAGGCTGCCGCGGTCGAGATCCTGCAGTCCTGGCTGGACGCACGGGCGCGACAAGTGGCTCGATCCGATGCGGAGCGGGCCCCCGGAGCTAAGGACGGCTCGTGAACGACGACCTCGGGTTGTTCACCGATCCAGAGACCCGCCACGACGAGCGGGCCGCACGCGGCAGGAGCGACGCCGCAGCCCGCCGCGCCAAGCGCAGGCGCAAGCGGACGATCCTGTGGGTCGTCGTGGCGCTGGTGCTGACCGGCGGGGGTGTCGGCGCGTACTACGGGTACCGCACGTTGAGCGGGATCGGCTCGTACGACGACTTCGCGGGCGCGGGCGAGGCGGACGTGGTGGTCGAGGTCAAGGACGGCGACCTCGTCACCACCATCGCCACCACGCTCAAGGAGCAGGGCGTGGTGGCCAGCGCGCGCGCGTTCACCGAGGCGGGCGCGGACGACTCGCGGGTCACCGCGATCCAGCCCGGGTTCTACCTGATGAAGACCAAGATGTCCGGCGAGGCCGCGGTGGCGCGGATGGTGGACGAGGCGTCCAAGATCGTGCCGCTGGAGGTCAGGGGCGGCAACGTGATGCACGACCTCACCGCGCAGGACGGCAGCGTCACCAAGGGCATCCTCTCCAGGCTGTCCGACGCCTCCTGCGTGGAGCTGGACGGCGTCAAGCAGTGCGTGCCGGTCGACCAGCTGCGCGACGCGGCGGAGAACGCCGACCCGGCCGCCCTCGGCATCCCCGAGTGGGCGCTGCCCGACGTCACCGCCGCGCCGAAGGAGAACCGGCTCGAGGGCCTCGTCGCGCCGGGCCTGTACCACGTCAAGCCGGGCGCGAGCGCGGCCGAGCTGCTCAAGGGCGTGATCGGCACGTCCCTGGGCCGGCTTCAGGGTTACGGCATCCCCAGCGGCTCGGGCAAGACGGGTTTCCGCCCGTACGAGGTGCTGGTCATCGCCTCCCTGATCGAGAAGGAAGGCGTGACCAAGGACTTCGGCAAGATCTCGCGGGTCGTCTACAGCCGGCTCGCGCTGCCGCAGAAGCTGGAGCTGGACTCCACGGTCAACTACAAGCTGGACCGGCCGCACATCACCACCAGCGACGAGGACCGCGAGAAGGCCGGTCCGTACAACACCTACAAGGTGCACGGGTTGCCGCCGACGCCGATCGGCTCGCCCGGCCGTGAGGCGATCACCGCCGCGATCACCCCCGAAGACGGGCCGTGGATGTACTTCGTGAAGTGCCAGAAGGACGGCACTTCGTGCTTCAACGTCACGTTCGACGAGCACGACGCCGCGTCGAAGAAGGCCCAGAGGGAAGGCGTCTTCTGACCGTGGTCCGCCGTGCGGCGGTCATCGGCTCGCCGGTGGCCCACTCGTTGTCACCGGTGCTGCACAACGCCGCGTTCGCGGCACTGGGTCTGGCCGACTGGGAGTACACGCGCGTCGAGTGCGTGGCCGAGGAGGTGTCGTCCCTGGTCACGGGCCTGGACTCGGCGTGGGTGGGCTTGTCGGTGACCATGCCGGACAAGCGTGCCGCGCTGGCCGTGGCCACGTCCGCGACGCCCCGGGCCACCCAGGTCGGCGCCGCGAACACCCTGGTGCCGGTCGACGGCGGGTGGCGTGCGGACAACACCGACGTGGACGGCGTCCTCGGCGCGCTGCGCGCCTCGTGCGGCTTCACGTCCGGCTCGCGCGCGGTGCTGCTGGGTGCGGGCGGCACGGCCACCGCGGCCCTGGTGGCGCTGGCCTCCGTCGGCGTCCGCGCGGTCACGCTGGTGGTCCGTTCGGCGAGCCGGGCGGCGGAGGCGGAGTCGTGCGCGTCCCGCCTCGGCCTGGCCCTGGACGTCGTGACCTGGGACGCCGCCGACTTCGCCGCCCTGGCGTCGGCCTCGGACGTCCTGATCAGCACCGTGCCGCCGGAGGCCACCGAGCCGATCGCGGGGGCGCTGGCCGAGGCGCCGTGCGTCCTGGACGTCATCTACCACCCCTGGCCCACCCCGCTGGCCCACGCCGTGGAGAAGCGGGGCCGCACCCTCGCCACCGGCCTCGACATGCTCCTGCACCAGGCCTTCGGCCAGTCGGAGCAGTTCACCGGCCACCCCGCCCCGCGGGAGGCGATGCGCGCCGCCCTCCGCGCCGCCACCGACAACCTCCTCCCGCTGCCGATCTAGCCGACGATCGACGCGGGTGCCCCCAACCGCCCGCGTGTCCGACCTTCAGGACCCCGGGTTCCACGCTCGGAACGCCGCCGGGCCCTGCTCGCGCGAGGGTGCGAGCAGGGCCCAGCCGGTCGTGCCGAGGGGATCAGCCCTCCATAAGCTCTTGATCGTCCGGGACACGATGTTCCGGACGCCCGGGTTGGTGGGGTGTGGCAATCAGTCCTCTGCCGTTGGATGGCTCTCGA
>NZ_JBVJVK010000012.1:0-15379 GCF_055603705.1 Actinosynnema sp. NPDC037264
CGTGACCATGTCGAACTCGCGGTTCAGGATGCCCACGTAGGTCGAGTCGCCCAGCTTGTTGGCCGCGACCGCGGTGCCGAAGTACCGCCCGCTCTGCTGGGCCGCCGCCGCGAGCGTGGAGGCGGCACCGCTGGCGGGCGCGGCCACGAGCACCGCGGCGCCCGCGGCGGCGGCGACCAGGGTCGACACGAGTGCGACTCTTGAGACTGACTTCGCTGTCAGCGTCATGTTCGGCGCTTTCTGGGGAGCACCCGCGGTAGCGCGGGTGGGGGTGGGTTGGGTCGGAGCGGTCGATGGTCCGCTCGGTGCGGGTGGCGGCGTTCCTCGTAGCCACACGCTGTTCGGTTCGAAACGTTAAGCAGTATTAACCGAAACAGTTTGGCCGATCAAGGCCCGGCTGAGGTCGGTCTGAGGCCGAGGTTTACATGCATGAACACCGACGAACCGGTTAAGTGCGATCTTGGGTCTTCGCCGGAAGCCCAGGTGAAAGGCCCTTGTCGTGGGGTGTCCGGTGCTCCGGTCGCGGTATGGCCAACAGGGGTGTGCCGGGGACTTGTTTCGCAATAATTCGAAACTATATTCGCAAATTTCAGCGTTCTCGGGCGGGGTCGTGGCCTGGAAGGCCTTCGCCGACGGTCACCGCGCCGGCCTGCCGCGCACGAGTCGCGGGACTTTCTTGGCGGCAGACGACCGCGTCGTGGTCTTCGGCGTCCACCACGTGGAAGGGGCGCTCGGCGGCGCGTCCGGGTCCGTGCCCTTCTACGCCGAGCCCGAGCGGATGCGGGGTCCCTGCGGGCGATGAGCGGTGTGTCCGCGGCGGCCCGGCTCGACCTGGCCGACCGGATGAGCTTCGTGTCGGCGAGCTTCACGTCGCCCGCCGGCAGCGGGTGCGGCCGGAACAGGCGGTCGAGGGTGTGCGAGGAGCCCGGGTCACGGCGTCCGCGCTGGGGGTCGGACGAGGTCACCGAGGGGTTCTCCAGTCAGGTGGAAAGCGCTTGCCAGATTCTCGGGAAGGTTCGGGCGGTGTCAATGCGCGTGGTGGGTCGGGGAAGCCTCGTCGAGGCTTCGGTAAGTCGCGACGAACGGTTGACGGCGCCACTCCGTTAGTCCAGACTTACCGATGTGACCGCTTCCGCTGGTGCCGTGCTGGACGCGTTGGGTGATCCGACACGGCGGTTGATCCTCGAACGGCTGCTCGACGGGCCGCTGGCGGTGGGGGTGCTGGCCGAACGGGTGCCGGTGTCGCGGCCCGCCGTGTCGCAGCACCTGAAGGTCCTCAAGGAGGCGGAGCTGGTGGTGGAGGCCGCGGCGGGCACGCGGCGGCTGTACCGCGTCAACCCCAGGGGTTTGGACGTGGTGCGCGATTACCTCGACCGGTTCTGGTCGAGCACGTTGGACAACTTCGCCGCATTGGCGGCGGCCGAGGCCGAGCGCGAGGAGAGCTGATCGAGATGGGTGCCGAAGCGACCACGGAGATCGTCGTCCACAAGACGGTGACCGTGCCCCTCGGGGTGCGGCGGACGTTCGAGCTGTTCACCGCGCGGATGACGGACTTCTGGCCGTCCGAGCACTCGATCGGCACGGCGCCCCTGGCCGAGGTCGTGGTCGAACCGCGCGAGGGCGGGCGGTGGTTCGAGCGCGGGGAGGACGGCAGCGAGTGCTCGTGGGGCCGGGTCGCGCGGTGGTCGCCGCCGAACCGGCTCGTGCTGCTG
This sequence comes from Actinosynnema sp. NPDC037264, assembly GCF_055603705.1. Classification (NCBI taxonomy): domain Bacteria; kingdom Bacillati; phylum Actinomycetota; class Actinomycetes; order Pseudonocardiales; family Pseudonocardiaceae; genus Actinosynnema; species Actinosynnema sp. NPDC037264. The sequence continues at coordinate 1,713 of NZ_JBVJVK010000012.1, forward strand.
TGGCAGATCGGGGCCGACTGGACCTACGACCCGTCGCTGGAGACCGAGGTGGAGATCGACTTCGTGGAGGAGTCCCCGGACCGCACCCGGCTGGAACTGCGTCACCGCCACCTCGAGCGCTTCGGCGAGCGGGCCGAGGCGCTGCGCGCGGCCTTCGACGGGCCGGGCGGCTGGAGCGGCACGCTGACCCGGTTCGCCGAGTTCGCGCGCTGACCGCGCCCGCCGGGTGGTGGTGGCCTGGGTCGGAGTCGCGGGGAGAACGTGGACGGCGCGCCACGGCGGGCGCAAAGTAGTTGCACCCTGGAACCAAGTAGTTCTAGGGTGGAACTATGTCGGATCGGGACGGCGGCTCGCCCCACGAGGAGTTCGCCGAGGTGTTCGTGGACTTCGTCCGCGGCTTCGGCCTGCTGGACGCCGAGACCACGCCCTGTGGCGCGCCGATGTCGACCGCGGAGGCGCACGCGATCACCGTCCTGCGCGCCGGGGGGCTGCACCAAGGCGTCCTCGGCGAGCGGGTCGGCCTCGGCAAGTCCTCCACGAGCCGCTTGGTCGACGGGCTGGAGCAGCGCGGTTGGGTGCGACGCGTCCCCGACCCGGACGACGGGCGCGCCCGCCTCCTGCGGTTGACCGACAAGGGACGTGAGGTCGCGGGCGGGGTGGTTCGTCGCCGCGCGGACCGGTTGTCCGCATTGCTCGACAACGTTCCCGCCGCGCGACGCCGCTCCGTCATCGAAGCGCTGCGACTACTCACGGAAGCAGGACGTCTTGATGCGCCGTAACCTCCTCCTCGGACTGATCACGCTGCTGGTGGCGGTCGGTGCGTGCGCGGTGCCGGACGACGACGCGCGGCAGGCCGCCCGGCAGTCCGAGGTCGCCGAGAAGGGCCGGGCGGTCATGCCGTTCGACCTGGAGCGGACCACGCACCGGTTCCTCCCGACCGGCGACGGGCTGCGGCAGGAGGTCGTCGCCGACGAGGTCGACGACGCCGCCCAGGTCGCGTTGATCCGCGAGCACCTCGCGGAGGAGGCGGAACGCTTCCGCTCCGGGGACTTCGCCGACCCGGCCCGGATCCACGGAACGGCCATGCCCGGCCTCGCGGAGCTCTCGGCCGGCGCGGCCGGCATCGCCATCGTCTACGGCGACCTGGACACCGGCGCCTCGCTGGACTTCCGCACCTCCGACCCGCGGTTGGTCCAGGCCCTGCACGCGTGGGGCGAGGCGCAGGTGTCCGACCACGGGAACCACGCGGAGCCGTCGAAGTAGTGCACGCGACCACCGCCGGGCCTCGTCGGTCCACAGCGGATTCGGCCGGGTACTCCCGGCCCCGGATGTCCGCTCGGTGACCGGTCACGCCGGGATCTGTCCAGGTCGCACTGTCGTAGGTGGACACTCGGTCGGCGCGCCTCCGTTGCCCAGCAGGGGCATCACACGATTGGGTGTTCACTCGTTCGTGGTAATCCCGTGCGGGGATGCCCAAGGTCGGTCCGGGGCTGGACGATGGGACAGCGGCACGCTGCTCTTCACTGCCGTGACCTGAACGGATTTGCCAGGGGGTAACCATGACGGCAGCACACGTCGTCGTTTCCATCGAGGCGGGGGCCGAGGCGCGGACCGGGGGAGGTCGGGTCGCGGCCGGGTGGCTGGTCGAACCGACCCGGGTCGTGGTGCCCGACCCGCCGCCCGGCTTGCTGGACGGCAGCCTCGACGTCGAGGTCGTGCTCGCGGGTGCGGACGAGGGCCCGGTCGAGCGCATCCCGCCGACCGGGGTGAACGCCCTGCGGGTCGCCGGCGCGGAGTTCGCCGTCCTCGACCTCGCCGCGGCCTCACGACACGCGCCGAACGCGGTGATGCCCGAGTCGGTCGCGCTGGAGGAGGCGGTCGCCGCCCACGGGGGCGACGCGCGGGCGGCGTTCGAGTTCGCCGGCGGGCCCTACCCGCCGGGCGACAAGGCGTGCGCGAAGCACAACATCGTCAACTGCGCCCGCTGCTCATGACGTGGAGCCGCCTCGTCCCGGTGGCCGCGGACGTCGGGCTTGCCCTGGCGGCGGGCGCCATGGACGTGGTGCTCTACTCGCACGTCCCGCTGCGGCCGGAAGAGCCGGACTTCTGGTTCGCCCTGGGGTACCTGGGCCTGGTGTTCGTCGTGCTCATGGCGCGGCGCCGCCACCCGTTGGCGGTGTTCGTCGTGGTGCTGTCCGTGGCCGTGCTGGCCTCGCCCGTCAGCGGCTTCGACTTCCGCCCCGAGATCGTCGTGTACCTGGCCTTGTTCACCGTCGCCGAGCGGTGCCGGGTGCGGGTCGCGGGCGTGGCGCTGGCCGGCGCGCTGCTCTACGCGTTCGCCAGCTCCACGCCCGACTTCGACCCCAGCGGGCTCGAAGACCTCGTCGTGGACGTCGCGGCGGCCGCCTACCTGACCTTGTTGCCGCTGTCGGTGTGGGCGACCGGCCGGTGGGTCCGGACCAGCCGGGAGCACGCGCGGGTGCTGGAGGCGAGGCGGGAGCTGGAGGCGCACCAAGCCGTCGCGGAGGAGCGCGGCCGGATCGCCCGGGAACTGCACGACGTGGTGTCCCACGCGGTCACGGTGATCGTGCTCCAGGCCGCGGGCGGGCGGCGGGTGGTCGACCGCGACCCGGCCCGGGCCGGGCGCGCGTTCGACACGATCCAGCGTCTGGGCGAGAACGCGATGGGTGAGCTGCGCCGGATGCTGGAGGTCCTGCGCGCCGACGGGGAGCCGGCCGAGCCGCAGCCCGGCGTCGACGACCTCCCGGCCCTGCTGGACTCGTTCCGGGCGGCGGGGCTGCGGGTCGAGTCGCGCGTCGTCGGCGATCCGCGGCCGGTCGCGCCGACCGTGGACCTCGCGGTGTACCGGGTGGCGCAGGAAGCCCTGACCAACGTCACCAAGCACGCGGGCACCGGCGCGTCCGTCGAGGTGCTGCTGACCTGGGCCGCGGACCACGTCGAGATCCAGGTCCACGACGAGGGCGGGCACGGTGCCGCCCACCGCGGCCCCCTGTCCACCGGCCACGGCCTGACCGGGCTGCGCGAACGGCTGGCCGCGCTCGGCGGCAGCCTGGACACCGCCCGCACGCCCGCCGGGGGCTTCCGGCTCCGCGCCGTCCTGCCGCTCGCCGACACGGCCGGACCAGGGGAGGACGACCCGCCGCCGGTGCCGCTCCGCCGGGCGCGGCTCGGCCTCCTTCCCGCTCGGGCCCGCCGCACCCGGGGCGGAAGCGTGGCAGCCGGGGCGCGAACACGTCCGGAAGAGGAGTTCGCGCCCGGCGTCGACCCGTGAGCGCGGGCTGGGGCGAGGTCGTGCCGGAGGCCGCCGCGCGCGCTTTCCCGCCGGCGGGACCGGTTCGTTGACGACGGGACGCCGTGCCGAGACGATCTGGACGCGCTGCCGGCTCACCTCCATGCCCGGAGCGCCTTCTCACCCTCGGCTTCGGGCTCTCCCGGCGCCCCTCCCGCAGAGGAACAGTTGATGCACGAGTTCCGATCGTTCCTGGGCGCTCTGGCGACGGCTCTGGCCGTCGTCGCCGCGCTCGCGCCGAGCGCGACCGCCGCCCCGGCAACGCCCGCGGTCGACGTCCAGGTGCCGGCAGCAGCCACTTCCGGGAACAGCCCGGCGATCGAGATGGTGGGTGCCCAGGAGTCCGTCGTCACGACGTACACCAGCACGACCGCGTGGGTGCGCCAGTGCGCCTCCCTGAGCTGCGGTTACCACGAGGTCCCGGCGAACTCGTTCGTGATGGCGTACTGCTACACCTCGAACGCCGGCATCTTCTGGAACATGGTGCTCACCGACCACCCGGCCAATCCGACCCTGCCGATCGCGGGTTTCGTGGACACGACGGCCCTGTACCAGGACAACGTCCACCAACCGTGCACCTCGGTCGGTGAGGGTCCGAACCGCCCGGCCGCCGAGATGTGGGCGCACAGCTGCCCGCTGATGGCCTGCGGCTACGGCGTCATCCAGGCCGGGCACGACGTCGCCCTGGTGGCCGTCACGGATCAGATGTACGAGGGCGAGTTCTGGGCGCTGGTGCTCGACCACGACAACGTCAACAAGGACCTCGTCGGTTTCGTGCACGAGGACGACCTCTTCTAGGACGACCTCTTCCACCCGGCGCCGGGACGTCGGGCGTCCCGGCGCACGGCCGCGCGGGAGCGGGGTCCGCCGGCGCCCGCGCGGCGGCCACCCGGGTCAGCAGGCCCCCGTCACGTGTCCCCTGGTCAGCGGCAGGCGCTGCTTGGTCGTGTCGTCGGCCGGGACGTAGACCTCGATCCGCATCCCGCGCATCGACGCCACCTCCAGCTCGTTGATCGAGAACGCCATGTCGCCCGCGTCGCGGTTGGACAGCTTGCGGATGCGGACCTCCGGCTCGGCGACCTCGTGCCGCGCCCACAGCTCCGCGAACTCGTCGCTGAGCGCGAGCAGCCGCCGGATGTCCTCCTCCCACTCCGGGTCGCCCACGTGGCGGGCGTAGTCGGCGCGCAGGCGGGCCACCGTGTAGGGCACTTCCTCGTCGTAGTTGAGCAGCTTCTGCCTGGCGGTGGGCTCGGTCAGGTGGCACCACAGCATGTTGCGGTGCACGCACGGCATCGAGTGCCACTGCCACAGCAGGTCGGCGTGCGCGTCGTTGGCCAGGATCACGTCGTACCGGGCGTTGATCAGCGTCGCGGGCAGCGGGTCCAGGCCCCGCAGCACCGCCCGGATCTCGTCGGGGATCTTCGTCGCCGTCGTGCCGACGCGCTGAGGGGTAGCCTCGGCGAGGTGGTACAGGTGCCAGCGCTCGGTCGCGTCCAGCCGGAGGGTGCGCGCGACGGCGTCGAGCACCTGCGCGCTGACGTTGATCGACCTGCCCTGCTCCATCCAGGTGTACCAGGTGACCCCCACACCGGCGAGCAGCGCTACCTCCTCGCGGCGCAGGCCCACGGTGCGCCTGCGCGTTCCCGGCGGCAGCCCGACGTCCTCCGGGCTCAACCTCGCTCGGCACGCCCGGAGGAACTGCCCGAGTTCGGCTCGGCGACGTTCCTGCACCGTCGCCGCGGTCTCGACGCTCATCAACCCCATCCTCACGCTGTGCCTCCACGGCTTCGCACAGCGTAGTTCATGGTAGTACCAGTAACAGTGTTCGCGGGCTCTACCCGTGTGCTCGCCCGAACCGCCACAGTGGCCGCATGACAACCCAACCAGCCACTTCCTCGCCCGCGCAGGAAGTCTCGGGCAAGCACCCGTGGGGGATGTTGACGGTACTGCTGCTGGGCCAGTTCATGGCCCTGCTGGACGTCACGATCGTCAACGTCGCCATGCCCACCATCGGCGTCGACCTCAACGCGTCCGGCGCCTCCCTGCAACTGGTCGTCGGCGGCTACACCGTCGCGTACGCGATGCTGCTGATCACCGGCGCCCGGCTGGGCGACCTGCACGGCAGGCGCCGCATGTACCTGATCGGCGCCATCGGCTTCACCGTGGCGTCGCTGGTCTGCGGTATCGCACCGTCCACGCTCGTGCTGATCATCGCCCGGTTCGTCCAGGGCGCCGCGGCGGCCGTCATGGTGCCGCAGATCATGAGCGTCATCCAGATGCGGTTCACCGGCCAGGCCCGGGCCAAGGCGCTCAGCGCGTACGGCGCGGTGCTGTCGGTCGGCGCGGTGGCGGGCATGATCCTCGGCGGCGTCATCGTCAACGCCAACATCGCGGACCTGACCTGGCGGCCGGCGTTCCTGGTCAACGTGCCGATCGGCATCGCCCTGGCGCTGCTGGTGCCGAAGCTGATGGAGGCCGACGCGCCGCGCGGCACCCGCAAGCTCGACCCGGTGGGCCTGGCCATCTCGGTGCCCGCGGTGTTCCTGATCGTGCTGCCGCTGGTGCTCGGCCACGAGGCCGGCTGGCCCGCGTGGACGTTCATCTGCGTGGCGCTGGGCCTCGTGCTCGCGGTCGTGTTCGTGGTCGTGGAGAAGCGCATCGGCGCCCGCGGCGGCGACCCGCTGCTGAACCTGGACGTGTTCAAGGCCGCCAGCATGGGCACCGGCGTGTCCACCCTGCTGCTCAACCAGATCGCCTACGGCGGCTTCCTGTTCGCCTTCGCGCTGCACCTGCAGCAGGGCCTCGGCGACTCCGCGCTGTTCGCGGGTCTGACGTTCACGCCGATGGCCGCCGCGTTCGGCCTGGTGGGCTTCTTCTGGCGCAAGCTGCCCCCGCGCATCCACCACCTCGTGCCGACCATCGGCATGGTGCTGTGCATCCTCGGCTACGTCGGCATCGCCGCGAGCGCGCAGAGCGACCCGCACGGCGCGCTGATGTGGATCTCGGTCGTGGTGGTCGGCGGTGGCGTCGGCTTCGCGTTCAGCCCGCTGCTGGTGCTGTCGCTGGTGCAGGTGCCGATGCAGAAGGCCGCGGACGCCAGTGGTCTGCTGACCACGACCATGCAGCTCGGCCAGGTGACCGGCATCGCCGTGTTCGGCAGCCTCTTCCTGACCCTGGCCGGACGTCCGCTGACGCCCGAGTCCTCGTCGGACGCCACCACGAGCACGTTCACCTACCTGGCGATCCTGGCCGCGGTCGCCGTCGTCGCGGCCGTCTTCCTCGCCCGCACGGTGGCCCAGGCCAAGCGCGCCGCCGCCGCGGCGGCGTGACGAGGAGTGGGCCCGGTCCCGAGTGAGGAGGTCGCCGTGACCACAGCGGAACGGGGCGCGGTCGCGGCGGCCGCGCACCTCATGAGCTACCCCGCTCCGCGGACCTGTCCGTTCGAGCCGCCGCCGGAGTACGCCCGGCTGCGGGCCCAGGAGCCGGTGAGCCGGGTCCAGCTCACCGACGGCAGCATCGCGTGGCTGGTGACGCGGCACCGGGACGCCCGGTTCGTGCTGTCGGACCCGCGGTTCGCCTCGGACCGCCGCCACCCGGCGTTCCCGCTGCGGACGTCGGGTGGCGCGGCGGGCGCCGAGCCCCCGCCGCTGCTCGCCGCGGACGGCGACCGGCACGCGGAGGCCCGCGGCTCGGTCGGCGGCGAGTTCACCGCCGACCACGCCGGGCTGCTGCGACCGCGCGTCCAGGAGATCGTCAACGGGTGCGTGGACGCGATGCTGGCCGCCGGGGAACCGGTCGACCTGGTGGGGGCGTTGGCGCTGCCGGTGCCCGCGCTGGTCATCGGCGAGCAGTTGGGCGTCCCGCCCGGGGAGCACGTCCTGTTCCAGGAGCTGACCGCCCGGTTGGCGCGCGCCGGCGCGGACGAGGAGCAGCACGGGGCGGCCACCGCCGCGCTGCGCTCCTACCTGGCCGACCTGGTGGCCCGCAAGGAACGCGTGCCCGGTGAGGACCTGCTGAGCAGGCAGCTCCGCACCCGGCGCGAGCGGCACGGCGAGGTGGACCGCGACGCCCTGGTCGACCTCGCCCGGCTGCTCGTGGTGGCCGGGCACGAGCCGACCGCCGGGATGATCTCGCTGGCGGCGCTGGCGCTGATGCGCGACCCCGACCGGGTGGCCGGCCTGCTCGCGCACCCGGAGCGGGTGCCGGGCGCGGTGGAGGAGCTGCTGCGCTACTTCACGGTCGTCGAGCACTTCACCGCGCGGGTGGCCGTCGCGGACGTCGAGGTGTCGGGCGTGCCGGTGCGCCGGGGTGAGGCGGTGATCGTGTCCGGGGCCGCGGCCGACCGCGACGAGGCGGCGTTCGCCGACCCCGACCGGCTCGACCTGACCCGCGACGCGCGGCGCCACCTGGCGTTCGGGTTCGGCCCGCACCAGTGCCTGGGGCAGCACGTGGCCCGGGTGCAGTTGCAGGTCGTCCTGGAGACCCTGTTCCGGCGCGTCCCGGGGCTGCGGCCCGCCGTCGCGTTCGAGGACCTGGAGTTCAAGCACGACGCGCACTCCTACGGCTTGCGAGAGCTGCCTGTCACCTGGTGAGCCGGGCGCGGCCACGAGCCCCGTGGCCGCGCCCGGCCCGTGCCGCGCAGAAGCCCCCGACCGGCTCAGACGGTCGGGGGCTTCTGCGGTCACCGGCGGTGACGTCAGTGGGCGACGGCCACCGTCTGCGGCGGCAGGAGGGGGAGTCCGAGGATCATGTCGGACGCCTTCTCCGCGATCGCGATCGTCGGGCCGTTCGGGTTGGCGAACACCGTCGGCATGACCGACGCGTCCACGACCCGCAGGCCCTCCAGCCCCATGACCTTCAGCTCGGGGTCGACGACCATGCCCATCGCGCACGAACCGGCCGCGTGGTAGGCCGTCTCGGAGTACCGGCGCGCGTGGGCGCGCAGGTCCTTGTCCGAGTCGGACTCCGGCGGGTTGTGCAGCGCCTCGGCGTAGGGCTTGAGCGCCTTCTGGTTCGCGATCTCCATGGTGAGCCGCAGACCCGCCACCGCGGCGTCCATGTCGGACTCCTCGGCGAAGAAGTTGTGCAGGATCCTCGGCTTGGTGGTCGGGTCGGCCGAGGCGATCATGATGTTGCCCCGGCTCAGCGGGTCGATCACGTCCGCGCCGAAGGAGATCGCGTGCGCGGTCGGCACGCCGAGGCCGCCGTCGGCGAACATCACCGGCGCGGCGTGGAACTGCAGGTCGGGCAGCTCCAGGCCGGCCTGGGAGGCCACGAACCCACCGGACTCGGGGATGTTCGACGTGAGCGGGCCGCGGCCCTCCTCCATGAACTGCCGGACGTACTCCGGCTGCCCGGCCGCCAGCAGGCTCACCGGCTGGGAGGTGGTGTAGATCAGGAAGTCGTGCGTGTGGTCGATCAGGTTCTGGCCGACCATCGGCTGGTCCAGCACGACCGGGATGTCGAGCGCGCGCAGCAGCTCCGCCGGGCCGACACCCGACAGCTGCAGGAGCTGCGGGGTGTTGTAGGCGCCCGCGGACAGGATGACCTCGCGCGCGGCGCGGATCTCGAACTGCTCGCTGAGCCGGGAGGCGGCGACGCCCACCGCGCGGCCGTTCTCGAACAGCACCCGGTGCACGAGCATGTCGGTCTCGACGGTCAGGTTCGGGCGCGCCATCGACGGGTGCAGGTAGGCCACCGCGCTGCTGCACCGGCGACCGTCCCGCTGCGTCACCTGGTAGAAGCCGAAGCCCTCCTCCTTGGCCGCGTTGAAGTCGTGGTTGGCCGGGTAGCCCGCCTCCAGCGCCGCCTCGACGAACGCGGTCGTCATCGGGTTGTTGGAACGGTTGTCCGACACCGACAGCGGCCCGCCGACGCCGTGGTACTCGTCGGCGCCGCGCTCGTTGTCCTCGGACCGCTTGAAGTACGGCAGCAGCTCGTCGTAGCTCCAGCCCGGCTGGTTCCACGCGTCGTAGCGCTCGCGGGCGCCCCGGATGTACACCATGCCGTTCATGCCGCTGGTGCCGCCGAGCATGCGGCCGCGCGGCAGGTAGATGCGGCGGTTGTCGGCGTACGGCTCGACGTGGGTGTCGTAGTCCCAGTCGAGGTTGGTGCGGAAGAGCTGGGCGCACGCGGCCGGGATGTGGATGTTCTGGGAGCTGTCGACCGGTCCGGCCTCGATCAGGCAGACCTTGACGTCCGGGTCCTCACTCAGTCGAGCGGCGAGCACGCACCCAGCGGAGCCGGCGCCGACGATAACGTAATCGTACATCCGCAATCCTTTCCCGGATTTCGTCCTGGAGAAATGCGCCGACCTGCCCCCGCGTCACCGTTGCCGGCGGTGCGGGCGACTGTCAACGAGGTGTGCAAACCACGGTCAGGCCATCGAGCTGGTTGCGCGCGCAACGGCAATGGGGGACCGGATCGTCACCGTGGACGCTACCGCAACCCGGCGGTCGGGGAATTGTCGAGCGCCCGGCCGTACGGGAACCCGAATCTTCGCGACGCCAGTCGTGGCGGCGACCGGTGCGGCAGTGGCTGTCCGATTCGTCCTGGTCGCGACGAAGCAGCCGGAACCATTGCTCCCCCAGTCCATGGCAATAACGTCGTCATCGTGGCTCGGGCGATCGGGGCGGGACTACTCCGGGGTTGCCCTGACAGGCGCCGCGATCGCCCGCGAATGCCGTGCGGATTGACTGGTGCGATGCGCGTCTATGTGGCCCGTAGTGGATCGGTTGGTGTCCGACCCCTGCGGTCGGGCGCTGTCGAAACCAGCGGTCGGTTCGAGTTGCATGCAGATAAAGTGCAGGTCAGAGCAGTCTTGTGAGCATAACTCACTAATTGGAACCTCGCTGGAACCCTTGGGTGTTCTTCTTGTCTCGCGTGCGGGGCGGTCGGCCCCGCTGGGGCTTCGTCGCCACCGGAGGAGTGGTTCGGAGTGCCGCTGTGCGGGGTTCGCCCGCGTGTCGCACCCGGTCTTGCCGGTCTTCTCGGGGATCATTCCGACATCGGGCGTGAAGTGCCCTCAAAAGGGTCCGGGGTGCCACCGAAATCTTTCGTGCGGATTCGACCGTTATGTCCGAATCTTCGTGAATGGAGCGATTGGTGCACTTCTTTCCCGATTCACGGACGGCCATTCGGCCGATACGGCCGCAGTGGGCCGGTCGCCCGGTGTGCCAATCATCGGCGGTCGCCGGCCGTGATCGACACAAAGCAACACGGGAGAAGTGACGTCAGTTCGATCCGGGGCAGTATCGGGAGTGCCGGACGTGCGTTGCGCGTTTTACGGCGATCATTTCCGATGCGGCCGACTGGTTCTGCGGAACTGGTTCCCGCTGCTCGCGCGGGAACCGACGAGGAGGAAGCACATGGCTACGGCCACCACAGATCGCGAAGCGCAGCTCGATGCCTACTACGGGCCCTTCACCACGGAGAAGGAGAAGGAGGTCCTGAGCGTCCCGCTCCGCCTCGTCGCGGCGTGGGCCGAGAACGACGCGAACGGTGTGGCGGCGGTCTTCGCCGAGGACGGCATCCTCATCCTGCCGGGTGACGTGTTCAAGCAGGGCCGCGACGAGATCCGCTCGTTCATGAAGGCCGCGTACGCGGGCCCCTTCAAGGGCAGCGGCGTGACCGGCAACCCGGTCGACGTCCGGTTCTACTCCGACGACGTCGCGCTGCTGCGCACGCACGGCGGCATCCTGGCCCCGGGTGAGACCGAGATCGCGCCCGAGCTCGCGGTCCGGTCGACCTGGGTCTGCGTCAAGCGGAACGGCACCTGGTTGCTCGCCGGTTACCAGAACAGCCCGCGCGGCGAGGGCGCGACGCTGCGCTGGTAACCGGTTCGAGGCGCGCCCCGCCGGCGCGCGCGAATGACCTCTGGCGGTCGAGTGCCTCCCGGACGACCGCCGGTCGGGGGCCACGCCGGAGGTCAGGGCGGATCAGCGGCGTCGCCCCTGTCGCTGCTGATCCGCCCATGCGCGGGCGGAACTTGTCGCCCCGGGCGGGGAGCGTGACCGGGAATCCGTCCGAAGAGGACACACATGCCCGAAGCCGGCACTGGCTCGATCACCAGGCGTTCAAGAAGAACAGCACCCAGCCGACCGCGGAGGAGAGAAAATGGATTCCAAGGCCTCATCGCTCGTCGCCCAGGCCAAGCAGTGGGCGACCTACTACGGTGACTACACGACGGGCCCGGAGGGCGCCGCGCTGACCATCGTGCTGCGCTTCCGCGCCCTGTGGGAGGACAACGACGCCGAGGGCATCACCGACCTGTTCGTCGAGAACGGCAGCCTGCTGCTGGGCGACGAGCAGCTCAAGGGCCACGGCGAGATCCACGCGTACCTCACGGCGGCGTTCAACGCGGGCTTCAGCGGCACGAAGCTGATCGACGAGGTCGCGGACGTCCGGCTCCTGAGCCCCGACGTCGCGATGGTCATCACGACGGGCGGGCTGGCGGCCAAGGACGCCACGTCCGTCCCGGAGGGCAACTCCTCCCGCACCATGTGGGTCGTCGTGAAGCGCGACGGCGACTGGTGGCTCGCGTCCTACCAGTCCAGCCCGCTCCAGGGCTGATCCACTTCCAGCACGTCCGCAGGCCGCGCACGGTCCAGAGGTCGCAACGACGGGTCGTGCGCGGCGTCCGGCGGTGCGCGGACCGCTCGTTCGGAGAAGGAGAACCGGATGTACGACTATGTGATCGTCGGCGGCGGGTCCGCGGGCTGCGTGCTCGCGGCACGCCTCACCGAGGACCCGGACGTCACCGTGTGCCTGGTGGAAGCCGGTCCGCTCGACACCGTGGAGAACATCCACGTGCCGGCCGGTTTCGCGAAGCTGTTCCGCACGGGCGTGGACTGGGACTACGACACCCACGACGAGCCGGGCCTCAACGGGCGCCGCGTGTTCCTGCCGCAGGGCCGGGTGCTGGGCGGCACCAGCTCCATCAACTCGATGATCTACGTGCGCGGCAACCCGCTCGACTTCGACGCCTGGGGGCAGCCGGGGTGGGGTTTCGACGACCTGCTGGGCTACTTCCTGCGCTCGGAGGACAACGACCGCGGCGAGTCGGCGTTCCACGGCGTGGGCGGTCCGCTGGGCGTGTCGGACAACCGCGCCCGCAACCCCATGTCGACCGCGTTCCTCGACGCCGCCGCGGCCGCCGGGTTCGACGCCAACGACGACTTCAACGGCCCCGCCCAGGACGGGTTCGGCTACTTCCAGGTCACCCAGCGCGACGGCCGCCGGTCCAGCGCCGCGACCGCGTTCCTGCACCCGGTGCTGCACCGCCCGAACCTCACGTTGGAGGCGAACCTCCAGACCCACCGCGTGCTGGTCGAGGGCGGACGCGCCACGGGCGTGGTCGGCTACCGCGCCGGCGAGGAGATCACCGTGCGCGCCGAGCGCGAGGTCGTCCTCGCCGCCGGGGCGTACAACTCGCCGCAGCTGCTGATGCTGTCGGGCATCGGGCCGGCCGCGATGCTGGGCGCGCTGAACATCCCGGTCGTGCTCGACCAGCCGCTGGTCGGGCAGAACCTCCAGGACCACGCGCTCGTGCCGCTGGTCTACACCCACCGGCACCCGATCAGCATGCTGGCGGCGGGCGCTCCCGAGTCCGTCCAGCAGTTCATCACCGAGGGTCGGGGCCCGCTGACCTCCAACGGCCCCGAGGCCGGCGGTTTCGTGCGGACGGTCGGCGGCCTGCCCGCGCCGGACGTCGAGTTCCTCACCGCGCCGGTGATGATCGCCGACAGCGGCCTGGCCGCGCCCACGGCGCACGCGATCACGCTGGGGGCGTCCCTGCTCACGCCGCTGAGCCGCGGGCACGTGTCGCTGGGCTCGGACGACCCGACGGCCAAGCCGCGGATCGTGCACAACTACTACGCCGACCCCGCCGACCTGGACACGGCCGTGCGCGCGTTGCGGATCGCGTTGGAGATCGCCGGCACGGCGCCGCTGGAGCCGTACACGGAGACGGCGTTCCGGCCGCCGGCGTCCACTTCGGAGGAGGACCTGCGCGCCTACGCGCGGGCCCGCACGCAGTCGACCTACCACCCCGTGGGCACGTGCGCGATGGGGCAGGTCGTGGACGCCGAACTGCGCGTCATGGGCATCGAGGGGCTGCGCGTGGTCGACGCCTCGGTGATGCCGACGATCACCCGCGGCAACACCAACGCCCCGGTCATCGCCATCGCCGAGAAGGCCGCCGACCTCATCAGCGGCGCCCCGGCGCTCCCGTCGCGCGGCACCGAAGCCCTGGCCGCTTGAGGGGTTCGCGGGTGCGGGGGGGGGGGGGGGGGGGGGGGGGGGGGGGGGGGGGGGGGGGGGGGGGGGGGGGGGGGGGGGAGCGGAGGGGGGGGGGGGG